>NZ_JBEYFS010000465.1:0-2905 GCF_040634475.1 Streptomyces sp. NPDC007095 | reverse complement strand
GGAAGCGCGGGACTCTGTCGATGAACTCGTAGCGGGCGGGCAGTTTGAAGGCCGCGCCGCCAGCGGGGGATGGGCGGTGATCACGGCGGCGTAGCGTGCCGCGAGCGACTCGCTGTCGCGGGCCGCACGCGCGCGTGCGCGGTCCGCGGCCGAGGGAGTCTCGACCGTGGTGTCGGTGGACGACTCGGGGGCGGAACAGCCCACGAGCACGAAGGTGCCCGCGGCGGAGGCGAGCAGGCTCCTTCGGCGCGGCCCCGAGGGGGAGCGCGGCGGCAGGGTGAACGGCACGGCAGACGTCCTCGGAAGGCTCGTACGAAAGGGAGGGCGGCACGCCCGTGATCACGGTACCCGTGCCCCACCCGATCACCCCCAGGGGCTCGCCACCGCGACTCCGCCCCCCGGGGCGGGGGACGGTGGACGGCAACACCCTCTGCGACCGGATACCCTTTGACCAGACACACGACCAACCCACAACAGCACACGCGGCCGAGGAGTCACCCGGATGAGCACCACCCAGAGCGAGAGGCTGCGAGTACTGCTGGAACCGCTCGTCAGCTCTCAGGGCCTCGACCTCGAAGAGGTCGAAGTGGACTCGGTCGGACGTAAGCGTGTGCTGCGTGTTGTCGTCGATTCGGACGAAGGCGCCGATCTGGACGCGATCGCCGATGTGAGCCGCGCGCTCTCGGCGAAGCTCGACGAGACGGACGCGATGGGCGAGGGCGAGTACACCCTCGAGGTCGGAACCCCCGGTGCCGAGCGCGAGCTCAAGGAGCACCGTCACTACGTACGCGCCACGGACCGCCTGGTGAAGTTCCAGCTGGGGGACGGCGACGAGGTGGTCGCGAGAATCCTCGGCGTGGACGAAGAGGGAGTCGATGTCGAGGTGCCGGGCGTGAAGGGGCGCAAGCCCACCGCCAAGCGGCTCGCCTTCCAGGACATCGCCAAGGCCCGCGTCCAGGTCGAGTTCAACCGTAAGAACAAGAACGAAGAGAACGCAGAGGAGGCGTAGCCGTGGACATCGACATGAGTGCCCTGCGGGGCTTGGTACGGGAGAAGGAGATCTCCTTCGACCTGCTGGTCGAGGCGATCGAGTCGGCCCTCCTCATCGCCTACCACCGCACCGAGGGAAGCCGCCGCCACGCGCGCGTCAAGCTCGACCGGGAGACCGGCCATGTGACCGTGTGGGCGAAGGAAGACCCCGAGGACCTGGAGGAGGGGCAGGAGGTACGCGAGTTCGACGACACCCCGTCGGGGTTCGGCCGGATCGCCGCGACCACCGCCAAGCAGGTCATCCTGCAGCGCCTGCGGGACGCCGAGGACGACGCGACGCTCGGTGAGTACGCCGGGCGTGAGGGCGACATCGTCACGGGTGTCGTACAGCAGGGGCGCGACCCGAAGAACGTGCTCGTCGACATCGGCAAGCTGGAGGCCATCCTGCCGGTGCAGGAGCAGGTCCCGGGAGAGACGTATCAGCACGGGCTGCGCCTGCGCTCGTACGTCGTTCGGGTGGCGAAGGGCGTGCGCGGTCCGTCCGTCACCCTGTCGCGTACGCACCCCAATCTGGTGAAGAAGCTCTTCGCGCTGGAAGTTCCGGAGATCGCCGACGGTTCCGTCGAGATCTCCGCGATCGCACGCGAGGCCGGTCACCGTACGAAGATCGCCGTCCGGTCCACGCGTTCGGGTCTGAACGCCAAGGGCGCCTGCATCGGCCCCATGGGCGGCCGGGTGCGCAACGTGATGGCCGAGCTGAACGGCGAGAAGATCGACATCGTCGACTGGTCGGACGACCCGGCCGAGATGGTGGCGAACGCGCTCTCCCCGGCCCGCGTCTCGAAGGTCGAGGTCGTGGACCTCGCGGCCCGCTCCGCGCGCGTGACCGTCCCGGACTACCAGCTGTCGCTGGCGATCGGCAAGGAGGGCCAGAACGCCCGCCTCGCGGCCCGCCTCACCGGCTGGCGTATCGACATCCGTCCGGACACCGAGCAGCCGTCCGACGAGACCGCTCGGCGCGGCGCGGACCAGCACCGGGAATAGTTCTGAGCCGCAAGTGGCTTAGATCACGACAACAACCGTTCGATTCTTGCCTCAAAGGGGTGAGGTCGGTGCGGGGAGGTAGACTTAAGAGTGTCTGGCCGGACGCGAGCCCGCGCATGCCCTGAACGCACCTGTGTGGGGTGCCGGGAGCGAGCGGCCAAGACTGATCTGCTGCGGATCGTGGCGGTCGAGGGTGAATGTGTCCCCGATCATCGCGGTACGCTGCCCGGCCGGGGCGCTTATGTGCACCCCGCCCTGGTCTGTTTCGACCTGGCGGTACGCCGCCGGGCGTTCCCACGGGCGCTGCGTGCCCCGGGACCGCTCGACACAGCGGCGTTGCGCCTCTGCGTCGAGCAGGCAACACCGTAAGGAGCGTCGTACGGAACCCCCGTGCGGCCCTGGTACCCCGCGAGTTGGAAGTAGGTCGAGATTGCGATGAGCACTCGATGAGCACGCGATGAGTACGCCCATGAAGTAGCGACGGTCCGGACGCAACCCGGACCTAAAAGGAGCGAAGTGGCTAAGGTCCGGGTATACGAACTCGCCAAGGAGTTCGGGGTTGAGAGCAAGGTCGTCATGGCCAAGCTCCAAGAGCTCGGTGAATTCGTCCGTTCGGCGTCCTCGACGATCGAGGCGCCCGTTGTACGCAAACTGACTGACGCCCTCCAGCAGGGCAGCGGTGGCGGCAAGCCCGCCTCCGCCCGTAAGGCTGCCCCGGCGAAGCCGGGTGCCCCCTCTCCGGCGCAGGCTGCCCGTCCGGCCGCCCCGCGCCCGCCGGCCCCCAAGCCGGCCGTGGCCGAGCGCCCCGCTGCGCCGGTCACTCCGGCTGCGTCGGCTGCTCCGGTCACTCCGGCTGCGCCGGGTCCGCGCC
>NZ_JBEYFS010000464.1:0-2995 GCF_040634475.1 Streptomyces sp. NPDC007095 | reverse complement strand
CCCACGTCAGGGCAGACAGAAGCACCCCCGGCGCACGCCACGGGATTTACCACGCCCCCGGCGCGCACCGAAGGTGCGCTGGATCGCTGACCTGCCGGTATCGCGGGCCGCTCCATACGGAACGTTGACGCGATCCCACGTCCCTCCCCGGAACCAGGCGCGCCCGTCCTGCCGTTCATGACTGATGTGACGTCAACTCTGCATCTACATACGGAACTTGGCCCCAGATCCCAGCACATGGTGATCTGCGGTGACGACGGTCTCGCGCACCGGCTCGCCGTCGAACTGGACGCCGTGTGCGGAGAGGCCGTGACCGTCGTACTGCCCTCCAGGCGCGATGGGCGCGGCGCCGAGATCGCCGCGCTGCACCGCGACCCGCACTCGCCGATCGAGCTGCTGGTGGCCCCGCATCCGGACGAGCAGACCCTGCGGTCCGCGGGCGTGCAGCGGGCCGCGGCCCTCGCGCTGACCTACGGCGACGACCAGGTCAACATGACCGCGGCGCTCCTGGCCCGGAGCCTCAATCCCTCCATACGCCTGGTCATCCGCATGTTCAACCGCGAACGCGGACACCACCTGGAACGCCTCCTGGACCGGGCTGCCGAGGCCACGGGGGGAAACGGCGACGATCCCCGGCCGGACATGTCCACCACGGTGCTGTCCGACGCCGACACCGCCGTACCGGAACTCGTGGCGGCCGCCGCGGTCGGCCATGGCCACACCCTTCAGGTCGAGGGCAAGGTCTTCCGCGGCGTCGTGCGGGCCGCCGGGTCGCCGCCCCGGTCCGCCGATCTGACCACCCTCGCCGTGCTCTCCGGCTCGCACCAGGACGACCCGGCGAGTGAGGACAGCCCCGAGACGCCGGGGGAGGAAGGCACCCAGCTCCTTCCCGACACCCGCACCGCCTACCACCGGCAGTTCACCCACGGCCGGCTGATGCTGGAAGAGGTCACCCACCACCACGCGCCCGAGCCGCCCGCCCGGGAACGCCACGGCCTGGCGGGCTGGCTGCGGGCACGGCTCGCACACCTGCCGTGGAGGGTGTTCCTCTCCCGCGAGGTCATCGCGGTCTACGGGGTGCTGGCCGCGACCGTACTGGTGCTCGCGGCCGCCACGGCGCTCTTCGCGCACGAGCACCCATGGTGGAAGAACGTCTATCTCCCACTGCTGGACATCTTCACGATGGGAGACCCGGCGACCGACGAGGCCGTGGCCCGCCGCGTGCTCCAGCTGATCGCGGGCTTCGTCGGCCTGGCCGTGCTTCCGCTGGTCGTGGCCGCGACCATGAACGCCACCGAGGCGTTCCGGACCGCCTCCGTCAGCAACGCGCCCGCCGACGACCTCGCCGACCACATCGTCGTGGTCGGCCTCGGCAAGATCGGCACCCGGGTGCTCGCCCAGTTGTGCACCACCGACCACCGGGTCGTGGCCGTGGAACGGGACCCGCACGCGCGCGGCGTTGCCCTCGCCCGCCAGCTCGGCGTCCCGCTGCTGCTGGAGGACGCCGGAGCACCGGGCGTCCTCGACCATGCACGCATCCGGCACAGCAGGTCGGTGCTCGTCCTCACCCACGACGACGGTGAGAACCTCGACATCGTGATGGCCGCGCGCGAGACCAACCCCGGTGTACGCGTGGTGATGCGGCTGTACGACGACGACTTCGCCGCCACCGTCCAGCGCACCCTGCGCGCCTCCTACCCGGATGCCCCCACCCGCAGCCGCAGTGTCTCCGCACTCGCCGCGCCCTCCTTCGCCGCCGCGATGATGGGCCGCCATGTGCTGGGCGTGATGCCGGTCGAGCGCGGCTCGCTGCTGTTCACCGTGGTGGACGTGGCCGGCCATCCCGAACTGGAGGGGCGTTCGGTGCACGAGGCGTTCCGGGAGCACGAGTGGCGGGTCCTGGCCGTCGGCTCGGCCACGGCGCACCCCACGTCGTCCTCACCGGACACCCTCGCGGGGATCCGGCTCCACCGGCCCGGCCTCGACTGGCGCCCGCCGCACGGGCGGGTCCTGCGTGCGGGGGACCGTGTCGTGCTCGCGACGACACGGCGTGGCCTGGACATCCTCATGACCGGGGTGCAGCCGCATCCGGTGGACCGGCGGGGATGAGCGTCACTCCAGGCCGGAGACCTTGAACACGGTCAGGGCGGTTTCCCGGTCGACCTGCTCCGAGACCCGGCGCAGGGCGGTCTGCCCACAGGTCAGCGATCCGCAGGCCGCCGCCTTGTGCGCGTCCTCGTCCAGGCGGCGCCACAGGTCGGGGTTGTTCACCAGGACCTTGGGGTCGATCTCGACCCGGTCGCCGAACGTGTCCCGCAGGACGAGCCGCTGGGAGACGCCGTCCAGGCAGCGCACCGACACCAGCAGGTCGGTGCGGACCCGGCGCCGCCGCAGCAACCCCTGTGAGGCCAGCCACCCCTCGCCGATGGTGACCCTGCGCGGGAACAGGACCGCGAAGAGGAGCGCGGCGAGACCGGCCCACAGCACCGCGCGCAGGGGGGTGAAGGTGTCGGCCCCCCAGTCGATGAGCAGGAGAAGGGCGAGGAGTACGCCCGCGCAGCGGATCGAGCTGCGCAGGTCCTGGGCCCAGAATCGGTCGCGAGCGACTTCGGCGGGGGTGTCCGTGTGATTGTGGACCGCGTTGTGTCGCGCGTGGTTGCGGCGTCCCATAAGGACGACGGTAGATACCCGAAGGGCCTGAATCCGGTCCCTTGACGCGTCTCTGATGGGTGCCCTGCTCCTTCTTGACGCCCGGTCGTGATGGCCGCCGGCGGAAGGTCTTCGCTCCGATGGGAGTCGCGGGGGAGCGCCGTGGGGGGAGTCGTGTGGGGCACTTGGCCGTCAAGGTCCCGTCAAGGTCCGGGGCTTCGACGCGAAGAAGGCGCAAGGAAGGGTCGAAAGCAGTCGGGGACGGACAGAACCTGGGCGTACCCGCGCATCGCCTCCCCGCGTGCGCGGGCCACCGCGTAAGGAGCCCGTATTCCATGTCTGTCCT
>NZ_JBEYFS010000463.1:0-3057 GCF_040634475.1 Streptomyces sp. NPDC007095 | reverse complement strand
CGCGTAGATCACGGCCTTCGCCTGGAAGACGTGGATCTCGCCGTCTGCCTCCGGCAGCCGAATACTCGCTCCGCTCGTTTCGCGCGTCCCCGCGCGAAAAGCATTCCGCCTCCGGCGGTGCTTTATGGAACTGGCCTCCGGCCAGATTCCATAAAGCTGCGTGCCTCCGGCACGAAAAGCGTTGTGTATGAGGGGTGTTGAGGTTTTGTGGGGTGGAGTGTGAGGGGGTGTCAGGCAGGTTTTCGGGTGCCGGGGGCGGGAATGGCCTTCCAGTCCATTCCCGGGAGTGTCAGGGATTCTCCGAATTCCCTGACAGGAGAGAAATAGGAGAACTCCCGAATTCCATGGACCCAGTAAAGCACGGAAATCGGGAGAGGGTTGGGCCCTCCGGGCCCAACCCGCCCCGGAGACAGCGACAGTGAAAGAGCGTCAGAAGACAACTGAGAGTGTGGGAGCCCTCCGGGCACCCACACACCCCAGGCGCCCACATAGACGCCTGACAGGCCGCCAGGCCCCCGGCACCCAGCGCGGCGACCCGGCGCCGCGCCACCGCCGACAAAGGCCCAGCCCGATCCCCGAGGCCGCCGCCCGACCACACCCCGCCCCCATTCCTCTACTCATTCTTATACGGTGCGGGAAAGTGGCAGCTGAGGGGATGTCAGCAGGCCGACCACATGGGACTAGGCCTCTGAGCTGCGGTTTCACGGAGGCCGGCCGTTTGGCCCCGCAACCTCAAACGCAACACCTAACGCAACGTCAGAACGCAGCCCCGTACGCAACATCGAGCGCAACAGGGGTTCCATTCTCCCCCATCTTCCATTATTATTTGAGTTCTGGGGGAGGCGACCCCCGGAACCGCAAGGAACCAACGAAGGGGAAAACGTGGAAATCGAGATCTCTGACGGCATTGTCCGGCTCGTACCCGGAGCGGACGCGCCGATGAATGGCCTTGCTATTCAGGCCCGTACCGTCGCGAACTTCCTTCCGCTTTCCGTACGGCGCGCGGGGGCGAACATCGTTCACAACGTCGACGACAAGTACACGGGAATTCGCGTCGACACCAAGCGTGGCCCGATCGTTCTGGAAATGCCGACGGGCGACGCCCCTTACCGTCTCGTCCACCAGCTTCCGGAGCCGGACGAAACCGGGCGCACCGAAGTGGAGATGCGCCGATTCCCGCAGATCTACAAGCCGCAGGGAATCGCACACATCATGGGTGAATTCCTTCAGTCGCGCGGGTTTCTGAGCTAGTCAGCAACCCATCCGGGGGAATGGCGCAGCACTCAGCCATTCCCCCGGGCACGTCCAGACAGCAACCGTGATCGGCAAAGGGGAAACTGATCATGAAACTGGTTTCGCGGATGACCGGCAAGGAGATCAAGCAGGGCCGGACGCTCCACGGACGGACCGGCGGCGCGGCACCCCATGCGTGGAGGTTCGAGCGGATCAGCCTCCACCGTGACGGGGCGCACCGCGTCCACGTGTCGCGCCCCGGGGGAAGGCTGGGGCGGATCCACCGCGAGTTCCACCCGATCGATTTCGGGTGTGAGGTCCGGATCGAGATCACGTGGCGGCGGGCCGTCCGGCACGCGGCTACGCGTACGTGGTCGAAGGTCGACGATTACCTGTTGGCCGGTCTGTTCGCACTGGTGCCGTTGGCGTTCTTCGAGCACTTCCACTGGTCGGACGCCATCGTGTCCATGCTGGGCCTGCACAGCAAGTAGGGGAAAGCGCAGGTCAGGGGTGGGTTTACCCACCCCTGATTTCCACTATTGTTGAAGTTGTTCGGGGGGCGGTGGCCCCGCCCCCCGAACCGCAGAAGCCAACAGCGAAGGGGAACACAGCATGACTCAGCAGTACGCAGAGCGCGCCACCGCAGCAGCCCCCAGGGGCGCCCGTAACGCCGATCTCCGGGACCTGGTCACCATCCTGGAGGACCACAGGAACCGGAAGCTGGATGTCGTGGCCTCCGCGTCCGCCCTGTCTTTCCGTGACGGAAACGTCCAGGTCGAGGGCATCGAGCGCCAGATCACGGAAGACGGCGTGACGGACGTTGACGGCACCTACCGCCCCACCGCCGTCGCGGACGAGGGCATCGCGGACAAGCTGAAGATCCCGGTTGCCTACCTGCGCCGCATGCGCGCCGAGAACGTCCCGCTCCTGGACGAGAACGTCAACGCGTGGCTTCGCCAGGAGCCCGACCGCCGTTTCATGCTCCGTGCGCTCCGAGGCGACAGCGCCCCCGGCGCCGCTCCCGCCGAAGGCGTGGCCCGCGCGCTGATGTCCGACAGCTACAAGGTGATGGACAACCTTGACATCCTGCTGGCCGCGCTGGACGGCGTGCAGAAGTCCGGGCACCCGACCAACGTCACAGGCTGCGACCTCACCGACCGCCGCATGTACGTGCGGGTCCAATCCGAAGCGGTCGCCGTCATGGCTCCCGAGCTCCTCAGCGGGTACCGGTCCCCGTTCGACGGCCGCAGCGGCGACGAACTCCCCATCGTCTCGGCCGGGTTCGTCATCACCAACAGCGAAGTCGGGGCCGGTGCGTGGTCGGTCACCCCGCGCGTGGTCATGCAGGTCTGCACCAACGGCCTGACCATGCCCGTGGACGTCATGCGCGCCGTGCACATCGGCGCCAAGCACGACGAGGGAGTCGTGTCCTGGTCTGAGGAGACCGAGAGGAAGGAACTCGCGGTTATCACGTCCAAGACCGCCGACGCGGTCCGCACGTTCCTCTCGCGTGAGTACGTCGAGGCGAAGTTGCGCGAGATCCAGGCCGCCGCTGGTAAGCCCGTGGCCGAGCCGACGAAGACCATCGAGCACGTCACCAAGACGCTCAAGATCAGCAATGAGACCAAGGAGACGATCCTCGCCCACTTCATCCGGGGCGGGCAGATCACAGCCGGAGGCGTGATGCAGGCCGTCACGTCGACCGCACAGACCCTCACCGACGCCGACCAGGCCGCCGCCCTGGAAGCGCTCGCACTGCCCGCGCTCGCGGCAGCCGCAGCGCACGGCTGACAGACCCCCGTGCGGGCCCGGGGGGCCCCCCAC
>NZ_JBEYFS010000462.1:0-3171 GCF_040634475.1 Streptomyces sp. NPDC007095 | reverse complement strand
AGACCAAACGGAATGTTGTACGTCCCCGTCCGACCCTCAACCTGATACAGAAACCACAAACGACGCTGAGCAAACGACAACGGCACCACAACCGGACGCGGCCGCGCAGCCAACGCCAGCCGCGCCGCCCGTTCTCCCCCGCCCATCTGTGTAATGAGTCCTGCGACCGTGGGGTTCTGAAAGACGGTACGCAGATCGAGATCGACGTTCATGGTCGTGCGGACACGGGCCATCAGGCGCGTGGCCAGCAGCGAGTGACCGCCCAGCTCGAAGAAGTCGTCATCGATACCGACGGACTCGACCCCGAGCAGTTCCCCGAACAGGCCGGCAAGGTGCTGCTCCTGCGGAGTCCGCGCACGACGGCTCATCTCCGTGGTCGCCCACTCCGGTGCGGGCAGTGCCCGCCGGTCTATTTTCCCGTTAGGTGTCAGCGGAAGGTGATCGAGCAGAACGAACGCCGCCGGGACCATGTATTCCGGCAGGTGCTCGCGCGCGTGACTGCGTGCGATACGCGGGAGCTGTTCGTCCGCGCGCGCCCTTGTGGGGGTATTCGCCCAGCTGGTGAGGGGGGTTCCGGGAGCAGCCGCGGGAATGTAGGCCTGGGGCGGGAGGGACGCGGCGGGATGAGTGAGGACGAGGTCTACGGCGGTGGAATCGACGGACGACCAGGTGACAGCAGTCCGGTAGCCGTAGTCGTCCCCGACCTGGTAGAGGGCTTCCGGATCGGCTCCGGTGTGGGTCGTTGGGGTTCGGGAGTCGGCTTGCCGCAGTGCGGCTGCCAGGGCTGTGTCGCGGCTGAGGCGCTGGTTGGGTATGCCGGTGATGCGGAGCCGGCGGGGATGTTGGGTCGCCAGGTGATGGGCAAGCGCGTCCAGGGTCCCGAACGTGTGCTGCCAGTTCACTGACGGAACAGTGTCCTCGGGGGTTTCGAGAGCATCCGGGATCGGGAGCTTTCGCAGGACGACGTCGTAGCGGTAGCAGGTGAGCTCGTTGTGGTGTGCGCCCCGTTTGAGCTCGATGTCAACATGGGAAAGCTCTTTGATGTGTTCGCTCAGAGCAGGGAAGAACTCCGGGTCGACAAGGAGCTCCTTCTCTGCGCGGAGTGCATTGTCGATTGCCCGGCTGAGGGCGAGCAAGTCGCCGGCCGGAGCTGCGCGGTGGGCCTGGACCGCGCTGGTGAAAGTGCTGTGCAGACGCGCGTTGCGTACGTCGCCGACGAAAACAGTACCGCCGGGTGCCAGGAGACCCATGACGCGAGTCAGTACCTCGAGCAGGTAGTCGACGCTCGGGAAGTACTGAATGACGGAGTTGAGGATGACAGTGTCGAAGTATCCCTCGGGCAGACCATCGGTGTCGTGCGCGGGCTGGGCACGCAGTACGACATGTTCCGCCAGGGCGGGCTGTGCGGCAATCTGCCCGGCCAGACTGTCGATCACCGACGCGGAAAGGTCCGTGGCCCAGTAGGACTCGCATCCCGGGGCGAGCGGAGCGAGATAAAGCCCCGCACCCGCGCCGATTTCCAGTACCCGCCGCGGCTTGAGCGACCTGATCCGCTCCACCGTCGTGTCGCGCCATTCCCGCATCTGCTCCTCAGGAATGGGAAGCCCGTCATAACTGCTGTTCCAGCCACTGAAATCCTCACCCAGCACACGACCCCGGTCGGCTCCCGTCGCCGTTTCGTAGAGCTGTCGCCATTCCTCGACGTGATCGCCGTCGAGTTGGCTGCGAGTGGTGGGATCGTCGGCCTGGGTGGTGTTGGTGACGAGGTAGGCGATGAGCCGCTGGTCCCCCGGGTGGTCCTCGCGGAGGGTGACCACGGCCTGGTCGATGTGCGGATGCTGGGTGAGGACGCCCTCGACCTCACCCAGTTCGATACGGTATCCGCGCAGCTTCACCTGCTCGTCCGCGCGGCCGAGGTATTCGAGGTTCCCGTCGGAACGCCACCGGGCGACGTCACCGGTGCGGTAGAGGCGGGAGCCGGGTTCTCCGTAGGAGTTGGCGACGAACCGCTGTGCGGTGAGCCCGGGCCGGCCGAGATATCCACGGGCGAGCCCGGGGCCGCCGATGTAGAGCTCTCCGGGTGTGCCGACCGGAGCCGGGCGCAAGGTGGCGTCCAGAACATAGACACACGTATTGGCGATCGAGGTTCCGATGGGAGGCCTGAGTGCGGACCCGGCCGTCAGCGGCCGACTCATGGTGGCGCAGACCGTGACCTCAGTCGGCCCATACGCATTGATCATGCGCCTGCCTGGCGCGTACGCATCGACAAGCTCGGGCGGGCAAGCCTCACCGGCCACCGTCACAGTGACCCCCGCCGGGATCCCGCCCACGCTCTGCAACGCCGCCACCGCCGACGGCGGCAGCGTCACATGCGTGACACCATGCCGCTCCATCAACGCGACCAGCGACGGGCCGGGCAACAGCTCCTCCGACCGTGCCAGCACCAGCGTCCCACCGGACAGAAGTCCCAGGCACAGTTCGGAGAACGACGCATCGAAGCTGGGAGAGGCGAACTGCAGGACCCGGCTGTCCGCGCCGACACCAAAACGCTCGCACTGCGCCGCGACCAGACTTGCCACACCTGTGTGGCTGACGACCACACCCTTGGGGACACCCGTGGATCCCGACGTGTAGATGACATACGCAGGATGCTGCACCTTCACGGCAGCACGGCGGTCACGGTCCCGCAGATCATCCGGCGCGTAAGACTCCATGTCACCCGCCCACCCGACGTCCAGCACCAGGCGCGACACCTCCCGCGCCCGCTCCGGAAGCCGATCGGCTACTTCGTTCGAGGTGACGAGGAGTGCGGGCTGGGCGTCGTCGACTATATGGGTGATGCGGGCAGGGGGATATTCGATATCGATGGGCAAGTAGGCAGCGCCGGCCTTGAAGACAGCCAGTATCGCGGTGACCAGCTGCAGCGAGCGCGGTAGGGCGAGAGCAACGACGTCTTCCGCACCTATTCCACGCGAGACGAGCAGGCGTGCGAAACGATTGGCCTGTGCGTTGAGTTCACGGTAGGTGAGATTTTCCTCGCCGAAAACAACCGCAGGAGCATCAGGCGTGGCAGCGGCCTGCTCCTCGAAAAGTTCCGGCATGGTCCGGGCCGGAACCTCGAGCCCCGTCCCGTTCCACTCGGTGAGGAGCTGCTCCCGCTCACCGGGCAGC
>NZ_JBEYFS010000461.1:0-3236 GCF_040634475.1 Streptomyces sp. NPDC007095 | reverse complement strand
GGGGTCGCCGTCTCCGTGGCCTCCGTCGTGGACCTCGCCGCCCGGCGTACGCACCAGGCGGCCCGGCTGCGCGCCGAGTCGGAGATCCTCTCCTTTCTCGCGGGCAGTGTGCTGCGCGGCGAGACCAGCCTGGAGGCCCTGCTGGAGCGGGTCCGGGAGACCTTCGGCATGGAGTCGGTCGCCCTGCTGGAGCGGGCCGGCGACGTCGACCCGTGGACGTGCGCGGGCAGCGTGGGCCCCCTGTCACCGAAGCGGCCCGAGGACGCGGACGTGGACATGCCCGTCGGCGACCACATGGCGCTCGCGCTCTCCGGACGCGTGCTGCCCGCCTCCGACCGCCGGGTGCTCGCCGCCTTCGCCGCCCAGGCCGCGGTCGTCCTGGACCGCCAGCGCCTCCAGCACGAGGCCGACCAGGCCAAGGAGCTGGCCGAGGGCAACCGCATCCGTACCGCGCTGCTCGCCGCCGTCAGCCACGACCTGCGGACCCCGCTGGCCGCGATCAAGGCCGCCGTGTCCTCGCTGCGGTCCGACGACGTGGCCTGGTCGGAGGAGGACCGGGCGGAGCTCCTGGAGGCGATCGAGGAGGGCGCCGACCGGCTCGACCACCTGGTGGGCAACCTGCTCGACATGTCCCGCCTGCAGACCGGCACGGTCACCCCGCTGATCCGCGAGATCGACCTCGACGAGGTGGTCCCGATGGCGCTGGGCGGCGTACCCGAGGGCAGTGCCGAGCTGGACATCCCCGAGACGCTGCCCATGGTCGCCGTCGACCCCGGTCTGCTGGAGCGCGCGGTGGCCAACCTCGTCGAGAACGCCGTCAAGTACAGCCCCGCCGACGAACCGGTCCTGGTGTCCGCGAGCGCCATGGCGAGCCGGGTGGAGGTACGGGTGGTGGATCGCGGCCCCGGCGTCCCCGACGAGGCCAAGGACCGCATCTTCGCGCCCTTCCAGCGCTACGGTGACGCTCCCCGCGGCGCGGGCGTCGGCCTCGGCCTCGCGGTCGCCCGCGGCTTCGTCGAGGCGATGGGCGGCACACTGAACGCCGAGGACACGCCTGGCGGCGGACTCACCATGGTGCTCACGGTTCGGGCGGTGGACAGCCTGCCCGACCTGGCCACGGCAACAGCAGAAAGGCAGGCTTCATGACCAGGGTGCTCGTGGTCGATGACGAGCCGCAGATCGTACGTGCCCTCGTGATCAACCTGAAGGCACGGCACTACGAGGTCGACGCGGCCGCCGACGGCGCCGGCGCGCTCCAGCTCGCCGCCGCCCGCCATCCCGACGTCGTCGTCCTCGACCTCGGGCTGCCCGACATGGACGGCGTAGAGGTGATCAAGGGGCTGCGCGGCTGGACCCGGGTGCCGATCCTGGTGCTCTCGGCCCGGCATTCCTCGGACGAGAAGGTCGAGGCGCTCGACGCGGGCGCCGACGACTACGTCACCAAGCCCTTCGGCATGGACGAACTGCTGGCCCGGCTGCGCGCCGCCGTGCGCCGCGCGGAGCCGACCGGGGGCGGCGAGGACGACGTCGTCGTCGACACCGAGGACTTCACGGTCGATCTGGCCGCCAAGAAGGTCAACCGGGAGGGACGGGACGTACGGCTCACCCCCACGGAGTGGCACCTGCTGGAGGTGCTGGTGCGCAACACCGGCCGCCTGGTCAGCCAGAAGCAGCTGCTCCAGGAGGTGTGGGGACCGTCGTACGGCACCGAGACGAATTATCTGCGGGTCTACATGGCACAGCTGCGCCGCAAGCTGGAGGTGGACCCCTCGCATCCTCGGCACTTCATCACGGAGCCGGGGATGGGATACCGGTTCGAGAAGTAGTCCCTGCGGGAAGGGGTACAGGGAAAGCAGGGATGCAGGAAGGGCACAGGTGCGCGAAGGAGCACTGTCGGGCGTACACGTTCATCCGACGTCAGTGCTCCCCGGTACGCTTTCGGTATGAGTGCTGTTCCTCGTTCCGAAAAGCCGGCGGGCCGGTTCCGGCGCATGATCGACCGGCTCTCCTCGTCCCAGGAGGACCTGGAGTCCGAGGAACTGCGCGAGGACTCCGAGACCGCGGGCTGTACGCGGATCGGTGACTGCCACGACCGACAGATCGTCACGGTTACTGGTACCTTGCGCACGGTCACTCTGCGCCCACGGGCCGGAGTCCCGGCCCTGGAGGCCGAGCTGTTCGACGGTTCGGCCGCCCTGGACGTGGTCTGGCTCGGCAGACGCTCCATCGTGGGCATAGAACCGGGACGCAAGTTGATCGCCTCGGGCCGGATTTCGATGAGCCGGGGCCGTAGGGTGCTGTTCAATCCGAAGTACGAACTCAGACCCCTTGGACGGGAGTAGCCGGTGACGTCGCTCGACAAGCCGACCGAAGACGCCCAGGACGCCCAGCAGGATGCGCGGGCGGTGACCGAGGCCGCACTCTTCGAGGCGTTCGGCGGCGTGCGGGGCATGGTCGAGACGGTGGTGCCCGGCCTGCTCTTCGTCACCATCTTCACGATCAACAAGAACCTGCACTGGTCGGCGGTCGCCGCCCTCGCGGTGTCCCTGCTGCTGGTCGTGGTCCGCCTCGCGATGCGGGACACCGTCAAGCACGCCTTCAGCGGCGTCTTCGGCGTCGCGTTCGGTGTGGTCTTCGCGATGATGACGGGCAACGCCAAGGATTTCTATCTGCCGGGCATGCTCTACACGCTCGGCCTGGCCGTCGCGTACATCGTGACGACCCTCGCGGGCGTGCCTCTGATCGGTCTGATCCTCGGCCCGGTCTTCAAGGAGAACCTCTCCTGGCGCACCCGCAACCCCGGCCGCAAGAAGGCGTACGCGAAGGCCAGTTGGGCCTGGGGCCTGATCCTGCTCGCCAAGTGCGCGATCCTCTTCCCGCTCTACTGGTGGGCCAACACAGCGCAACTGGGCTGGGTCCTGATCGCGTTGAAGATCCCGCCCTTCCTGCTTGCCGTCTGGCTCACCTGGGTGTTCCTGGCAAAGGCCCCTGCCCCCATCGACGTGTTCGCCGAGATGGAGGCGGAGGAGCAGGCCGAGAAGGAGCGCAAGGCCGCCCTCGCGAACGAGTCCGGTGACGAGGCCACGGCCGGCCGTCACCGCCGCGACGCGTAGCGGTTTCCCGTACGAGGTAGTTCCCGCTACCACGTAGTTCCCCGTACGACGCAGGGGGCGCCCCGGTGCGAGCCGGTAGTCCACGGAGACGACGACCGCGCCGAACTCGTCGAGCCATTCCAG
>NZ_JBEYFS010000460.1:0-3268 GCF_040634475.1 Streptomyces sp. NPDC007095 | reverse complement strand
ATACCGCATACTTCCGGGTTACCAGCCAAGACGGGCCCTGTCACCAGGTCCGACGAAGACCCAGACACCCAGACGCTATAACGCCAAGGTCAGTATCCGGGGCGACCAGCGGAGGTGCTGATCATCTGCCGCGGGTTCCCGTTGCCTTTCGGCCACCGGCGTTCGCTTCTTGGGTCATCCTGTTCCCGCTGGGGAGTTGGGCCTTCCTTGCGGTCGGCTGACCGGCGCCTTCCGGCACCGGACCCCAACGGGGTTTCCACGTTCCACACGAGTGAGATACGACCGGGGTGGGTGCCCCCTAAACTCCGGGACGGCGATGCTCTCCCGGCTGACGATGGGGATCCAGCCGGCGCCTGCCGCTTCTCAACGGCCAGTCCTGCACCCCGCTGGAACAACCCATCGGCTGGGGTCACGATTACGAAGCATCATCAGGGGTTCACTTGCGTTCACCCGTCCGGTCTTCCCCTTTGCCTGTAACTCCCGGATGGAACGAGAGTCCTTGGGCTTCTCCTCCGAGCTTCACACCCCGCCGTTACCGGCGACGCATGTCGAAGTGGGGACGGACCTTGAGCACTGGCCCGGAACTACGCTGTCGACATCAAGTCGATCCTCCTGTCAGGTAATTCACTCAATCTCGTGCGACTTCGTGTCGCACCCCAGCGTTCGTGATAGACGTGCACGAGGCGGTGGGCGGGGTATCGGCGGGCGTCCAGGAGCGTGGTTGCCAGACGGTAGGTGCCCTCGAAGTTTGCTGCCATCGGTGCAGGTGAAGCTCACCCGGGCTTCGATGATGCGCACCGGGACGCCGCCGATGACTGACAGGTAGGAGGAGTCGGCGAGCGCCTGGAGGACGGGTGGCCGCCGGCGCTGGGAGATGCGGCCCAGGACCTGTGCTCCGGTGGCGTGCACGGCGGCGAGGAAGTCGTTGCCGTCGAAGCCCCGGTCCCACAGCACCAGCATCTCGGGGCCCAGATGATGATCATCTGGCACTTCACCGTAACCCGCATCAAGATCGCCAACATGCGGCACCAGCGGTATGGGACCGTGCTCCCGCCTGAGCCGCTTGACGACGTCGATCGACGTCGTCAAGCGCAGCATCGTGCAGGCTGCCGCCGTCATTGGGTGGCCGGGGCGCTGTCAACACCCGCATCCGAGCCGTACGCCCGCACCGTGGCCCCGAATCCGTACTCCGCATCCCCGGCCGCACGCCTCGGCGTCATGGCGGGCGGTCGGGCCGCCCCCGGCCTGCGGCCGTCCGTCGGCCGCAGGCCCTACGGCCGGTGGACGACGGCTGTCAGGATGAGTCCCCGCCCGACCCGCCAGCGGCCGTGCAGTTCGCGTAGTTGTCTGCCCTCGCGGTCGCGGCCCTCGCGCAGCAGCCGAGCCCGCAGGACGCCGCCGTCCGGGTCGATGTCGATCGCGGCGTCGTCGAAGCCGAGCCAACTGCCGACGAGCGGGAACCAGGTCTTGTAGACCGACTCCTTGGCGCTGAACAGCAGCCGGTCCCAGTGGACCGTCGAATCGTGGCGGGCCAGGTCGGCGAGCATACGCTGCTCCTCCGGCAGGGCCACCATGGCGACGACGCCTTCGGGGACGGGCTCGTGCGGCTCGGCGTCGACGCCGAGGGAGACGACGTCGCCCCTGCACGCCACCGCGGCGGCCCGGTAGCCGGCGCAGTGGGTCATCGAGCCCACGAAGCTCGCTGGCCACGCGGGTGCCCCACGCCGGCCGGGGACCAGCGGCACCGCCGGACATCCGAGCGCCGTGAGTGCCCGGCGTGCGCACATCCGCGCCGTGGTGAACTCCCGCCGCCGCTTCTCGACCGCCTTGGCGATCCACGCCTCCTCCTCGGGGAAGAGGGAACCGCCCTCCGGGTCGCCGAACTCCTCGGCCGTGCGGACACCGGGCGGCAGGAGCGCCGACAGCAGCGTCTGGTCTGGATCCGGCTCCTCCAGGCGCATCGCGGCGCACAGGGATCCAGGAGCTCGGGCCAGCGGGGAGAGGGGCGGCGCGTCCTCAGCCTCCCCGCCGGTGCCGAGGGACGGACTCAAGCGCCGACCGCCCCGGCGCCGGACGCGGCGGCCCGCCCTTTCGTCCCCGCGTCCGCGAGCGTTCCCCGCTCGGCGTCCCGCTTCGCGATCTCCTCGCGCACGATCGGGATCACCTCGCGGCCGAACTCGACCGCGTCCTCCAGGTAGTCGTAGCCGTGAGCCGCGATGATCTCCACGCCGAGGTCGACGTAGTCGATCAGCGCGGCCGCCACCGTCTCGGGCGTGCCGACCAGCGCCGCGACGGGACCGCCGCCGCCGGTGGCGGCCACCGTCCCGGTCCACAGGGCGCGGTCGTAGCGCTCACCCTTCTCGGCCATCTGACGCAGGCGCCAGGAGGCGATGTCCTGGCTCTTGCTGAGCCCCTGCTTGCGCGCGTGAATCAGGTCGACGACCCGGTGGGCCTTCTCCCAGGCCTGTTCCTCGGTGGCGCCGAGGATCGGGCGGAACGCGCAGTGCAGCCGGGGCATGTCGGTGCGTCCGGCGGCGCGGGCCGCCGCCCGCACAGAGGCGATCTGCTCGGCGGTGCCGGCGAGGGACTCCGCCCAGAGGCCGTAGATGTCCGCCTCCGCGCCGCCGACCGCGTAGGCCGCGGCGGATGACCCGCCGAACGACAGCGCGGGCCGGGGCTGCTGTGCGGGGAAGACGTCGCTGACGAAGTCGGTGAAGCGGTAGTGCTCGCCCTCGTAGTCGAAGGGTTCGTGTGACGTCCACGCCTTCTTGACGATCTGCATGTACTCGCGGGTGCGAGCGTACCGCTCGTCCTTCTTCAGGAAGTCGCCCTCGCGCTGCTGGTCGTCGTCGAAGCCCCCGCTGATGAAGTGCAGGGTCAGCCGGCCGTTCGTGAGGTGGTCGAAGGTGGCGTAGGTGGTGGCCGCGAACGTCGGGTAGGACACGTTGGGCCGGTGGGCCACGAGGAACCCGATGCGGTCGGTGTGCGCGGCGAGGTATGCGGCGACCTGGGCGGGGTCCGGCCAGTTGGAGCGGTACGCGATCAGCATGCGGTCCCAGTCGGACTCCTCGTGCGCCTGGGCCAGTCGCAGCGTGTAGTCCTTGTCGAACATCGCGCCGGACCGCGCGCGGGTCTCCGAACCGTCGTTGGTCATGGCAGAGCCTACGAAGCTCACAGGCATGGTGTGATTCTCCTTAGGCGGCCCCGCTGCGGGACGCCTTTCCCGTGCTCGGCATGGACGAGCCCCTCGCCCTGGAGGATGGAGAAG
>NZ_JBEYFS010000459.1:0-3277 GCF_040634475.1 Streptomyces sp. NPDC007095 | reverse complement strand
GCTGACGTTACGGCTCCTCGAAGCCGACGCGCTCGCGCCCGCACCCTGGAGCGCCGACGTCTCCGGGAAGGAGTGGTCGGTGCAACCGGCGAACCCGCGCCGGGCGCAGGCCCTCATCACCGAACTCGTCTCGGGACCGGTCGGGCTTCTCGCCACGGTCGTCCTGGTGAGTAGGGCGGCCTCTCCTCCCGTCACTGACGGACTGCGCACGCTCGCCCCAGTACTTCATCGTTTCCTCGGTCGCTGCATACGTCATCACCTTCACGTCTTGCTGCGCCGTCATCTACTTCAGGCTGGTATGTAGTTGTGAACTACCTCCTCAACTAGGCCGCCTACTCCGCAGTGAGTGGATGAGGTTGACAGAGTCGTTCCTGATGAAGGGGTTATGAGCCTTACTAGGTACGCAAATGATTACTCAGCTGGACAAGTAGAGATTCCAGGTGTCATAGACCTGCGCGCGGTCGCACCCACTCACCTAACGCCTTGCTTCCCAAAGGGCTCGACCGCTCACCCATCAATTTTTGTAGGGATCTTTATAGGGATAGATGTAGGGTGAGCAGTAGCTACGTAGGGATCTAAGTAGCGATGTATGCAGGGTGCCAAGTAGCCCTGTAGCGATCTAAGTAGCTACAGGCTTTGTTGTGCAGCCATCTAGCCACTCACCTGGCAATACAAGGGCATACATGTCCGCTTCTGCCCTCCGGACATCATCTGGCTCCTTGCCGACTGCGGCTGCTCCCACCCTTCCCGCCCAGTCACGTCACCCGCTCTTGACACCTCAACAGTCCGACCCGTCCGCGACCCCCTCCGGTCCGCCTGTACGCCCAGCACGGGCCCATCACCGTGCATCAACCCCCGAGCAGGGAGTACTCGAGTCCACCCCACCTGCTTCGGCCGCATCGCTCAGCCTCCACGTGACACGCGGAAACACAGGTCCCGCACTGCACTGCACCCCATTCCTGTTATCTTCCTCGTGTCACGACGTAGCACATCAAGGCCCGCTCCACATCAAGCCGGTGCTCAGAAGTGTCGCAAACACCCCAGTTTTTGCGAGACTTCCAAGCCTCCGCCTTGCCGTAGCCAGCCCAACCTAAGTCGCGACGTGGCACGCGAAAACGGTCAAACCTCCCCACACTGAAAGGCATCCACCATGACCATCGTCTTGGCGATCGCTACGCAGAAGGGAGGGGTTGGCAAGACGAGCACGGTGGTCAACCTTGGCTGCCGACTGGCCATGGACGGGGCAAACGTCCTCATCATCGACCTCGAGCCTCAAGCTCAGGCCGGGTCAGCCCTTGGAGTCAACCTCGTCTCCGAGGATGAAATCCGCAGGTCCCTGGGGCTCGCCCTTACCGACTCCCTCACGAAGGCGGGAGGCCGCGACCCCCTCGCGAAGATCATGTACGACCGAAGCGAACTCGTGAGCGAGTACGACGGTGGTCGTCTGTGCGTTCTCGCATCAGAGGAATCGACGATGACTGCGGCTCAGAATGCGTTCGTCACAAGGCCGTACTCCGACACACCAGTCCTTAGGCGCCGGCTGCTCCATGAGTTCTCAGGCGAGTTCGACTACATCCTCATCGACACACCGCCTGCTGTCTCGTCCCTCAACGCCGTCGGCCTGGCCGCGGCCGACCACGTCATCAGCCTCGTCAACCCGGAGTACCCCACGATCAAGGGGGCGATGATCCTCAAGGAGGCCGTTCAGGCCGTCGAAAACCTCACTGCTGGCGAGTGCAAGCCGCGCTTCCTCGGAGCGTTCATGAACCGCTCCAACCCTGAGTCGGCTTGGACCATAGAGGATCTCAACATCCTCGACATGATGATCAACGGCGGCCTGTACCCCTACGTAACGGATATCCGCAGGGATCGGCGCATCTCCCGGGCCTACTTCGACGGAAGGCCGGCCGTCCTCCAGCACCCCAACCAGTCGTGCGGCAAGCAGTACACCGATCTCCTTCAGGAGCTCCTTGACCGCATGGACGCACCTGAGTCGACCTGGCCGATCGCGCAGCTCCCTGACGCAGGCGCGGAGGCAGCAGATGTCTGAGCCTCCGGCCAAGAGGACAGCGAAGAAGGCGGCCGCGAAACGCCTCACCGCTCTCCGACGTCCCGAAAGTAACGGTGCCCTCCTCAACAACCCGGCGCTAAGCGGTGTAAAGGAGACGGTCAACAGGTCGTATCTTGGGGGAGGTCAAGGAGCCATTCCGGGACCCCCAACCTCCGACGATGCGCCGTCGCCCGACCCCATCACAACACCGGACCGCCCTCAGGCGGCGGCCAGCGCCCCTGAAACGGCACCGACTACCGGCTCTGCCCGGCCTGCAGAACCGGTCGCGCTCCATCCTTCGTCGGCTGACCACGCCCCACACGCTCAGGAGACAGGGCTTCCCGAACATCGCGGAGTTCGAAGCACCACGCCGGCCAGTGAGTTTGAGCCAGCGAGTGACATCCCCGACCAACCCACCGGAGCTCAGTCCACGACTTCGGACTCTCGGCGCGTAGTTGCTGAAGAGCCTGAAGTCGCTGCTGAGGCGAACGGCGTCGGCAGCAAGTCTGACCGAACCCAACTCACGCCGACAGGCAATCACTCCGAAACTACCGAAGTGTCAGATGGCGATGACGTAACCATCGACGCCGACGACGACAAAGAGGCCGACGCAAAGAAGCGCTCTACGACACCGCGCGCCCGACGTCGCCAGACCGCTCAGCAAATCCTCGAGAAGTCTTACACCGAGAGTGTGATCGACCTGCGGCTGAGGAAGAAGGATTGGGCAGCACATCCCTTCCGCTTCACGCCTGCCCAGATCACTCAGGTGAACAAGCGCGCGGCCGAAGACAGTGCGGCAACAGGCCTGCCACTTACGTCAGCGCAGTACGTCAACGCCGCGATGACCATGCACCTGCCCGCAACACTCGAAGAGCAACTCGATCTCGCCGAGTCCTTCCTCCGGGACATGGGAGCTCGCCGGATTCCCGAAGGACAGCAGTCGTCCTACCGGGTGAGTCCCGAAGTGCTCGCCATCGTCCGCCCGTTGTCGAATCACCTCAAGGCGGCAGGCAAGGCGCGAACCGGCTATCACATCTACTCTGCTGTGCTCGCACGTTTCCTCAAGGATCTCGCGAGCGAAGGTCCACTGACGTTCGAGAGCTAAGTCCAAGACGAAGGGGCCGCCTCCCATCAGGGCTGGTCGTCGTCGACCGACGTGAGGCAGAACTGGTCCGTGCATACAGGCGGTACCTGGCGGAGCGCGGCCAGATGGCCAAGCGATTCTTC
>NZ_JBEYFS010000458.1:0-3283 GCF_040634475.1 Streptomyces sp. NPDC007095 | reverse complement strand
ATCGGGATCAGGCGGCGGCTCGCGCCCCTGCTCGACAACGACCGCAACCAGATCGAGCTGTTCACCGCCCTGCTGCTGTCCCTGCCCGGCTCGCCGATCCTCTACTACGGCGACGAGATCGGGATGGGCGACAACATCTGGCTCGGCGACCGGGACGCGGTACGCACCCCGATGCAGTGGACACCCGACCGCAACGCGGGCTTCTCCTCGTCGGATCCCGGCCGGCTGTTCCTGCCCACGATCATGGACCCCGTCTACGGCTACCAGGTGACGAACGTCGAGGCCTCGATGTCCTCGCCCTCGTCCCTGCTGCACTGGACCCGCCGCATGATCGAGATCCGCAAACAGAACAAGGCCTTCGGCCTCGGCTCCTACACGGAACTCCAGTCCTCCAACCCGGCGGTCATCGCGTTCCTGCGCGAGGCTCCCTCGACCGAGGACAAAGAGGACGACCTCGTCCTGTGCGTGCACAACTTCTCCCGCTTCGCCCAGCCCACCGAACTGGACCTGCGGGCCTTCAGCGGCCGCCACCCGGTCGAACTCATCGGCGGGGTGCGATTCCCGGCCATCGGAGAGCTGCCGTACTTGCTCACCCTGGCGGGCCACGGCTTCTACTGGTTCCGGCTCCGCAAGGACGCCGTCTGATCCAAGGACAGACTCCAGAACCCGGGCGGCGGGGCGGTTTCCTCCGTCCCGCCCTGGGCACGCATCAGTAACACCCCGACTCGCCCGGTCTCCGGGCCCCTGGGGAAAGGACGCGACGTCATGTCGGAAGCCGCAATCCACTCTGTCACGGCCCCCGTCGCACGCCCCGAGTTGCTCGCGTCGCTCGATCCGCTGCTGAGGGAATGGCTGCCACGGCAGCGCTGGTTCGCGGGCAAGGGGCGTCCGGTGACCGGGTTCTCCCTGGTGACGGCCAACGAACTGCTGCCCTCGACGGGTCAGCTGGGCCTGCTCCACCTGCTGGTCCGGGCGCACCAGCCGCTCACCCCCGCCCAGGGAGCCGGCACCCAGCCCGGCGACTGCTACCAACTGCTCATCGGCGTACGCGAGGCACTCCCGCCGCACCTCGCGCCCGCCCTGATCGGACACGTGGAGGAGGGACCGCTGGCGGGACACACGGTCTACGAGGCACTGCACGACCCGCGCCCCGCCGACGTACTCCTGGAGGCCCTGCGCACCCAGGCCCGCGTCGGCGAGCTGCGCTTCGAGCGGGACCGACGCCAGGAGATACGGGGCGATCTGATGCCGCGCCTGATCACCGCGGAACAGTCCAACTCGTCCCTGGTCTTCGGAGATACGTTCATCCTGAAGCTGTTGCGCCGCGTGGTCGCGGGGGTGAACCCCGATCTGGAGCTGCCGCTGTTGCTGTCCCGGGAGGGCTGCCCGCGGGTGCCGGCACCGGCGGCGTGGATGGTCGCCGACCTGGACGAGGAGACGTACGTCCTGGGAGTGCTGCAACCCTATGTCCAGGGCGCGGTGGACGGTTGGGAACTGGCGCTGAGCGAACTGGCCAAGGAGAACGAACAGGCCGAGGACGGCGACCGTGGCGGCGAGGGCTTCGCAGAGGAGGCGCGGGCGCTGGGCCGGGCCACCGCCGAGGTGCACACGGCCCTCGCCCGGGCGTTGCCCACGGTCACGCTGGGGCACGTACAGATGGAACTCCTCGTCGACGGCATGACCGAGCGGCTGGCCGCGGCAGTGCAGGCGGTGCCCGCGCTGCGGCCGTACGCCGCCGGTCTGCGCACCGCCTTCGAGGCGCTGGCCGACCTGGCCGCCGAGGGGCAGACCTGGACCGCCCAGCGCATACACGGGGATCTGCACCTGGGCCAGTGCCTGCGCGCGCCCTCCGGGGAGTGGTCGCTCATAGACTTCGAGGGCGAGCCCTCGAAACCGCTCGCCGAGCGCCGCATGCCCCCGCCGCCCCTGCGGGACATAGCGGGGATGCTCCGCTCCTTCGACTACGCGGCCCACGCCGTCCCCGGGGCCCTCGGCTCCGGGGACGGCGTGGGTGACTGGGCCGACATCTGCCGGGCCGCGTACTGCGCCGGATACGCGGAGGTCGCCGGCCGCGACCCGCGTGCCGATCCCGTACTCCTGCGCGCCTACGAGACGGACAAGGCGATCTACGAAGTCCTGTACGAGGCCCGGCACCGGCCCGACTGGCTACCGGTGCCGATGGCGGCGATACGCCGGCTCGCCGCATCCCCCTGACCTTCCCCACCTCACCCCGCCGAGGAGGCCCTGCCCGTGACGCCCCGCCCCCCGTCCGACGACAGTCCGAAGAAGAACGGTGCCAAGAAGCCGGCTGCCGCCAAGAAGGCGGCGGTGAAGAAGGCCGCCGTCAAGAAGGCCGCTGCTCAGAAGCCTGCCGGGAGCAAGGCCGCGAAGGATGCGAAGGTCTCGACGGTCTCCAAGGTCTCTGGGAAGGGGGCCGGGGCGAGGGTTCCCGAACCGCGCGCCGCCGAGCCGAAGGGCGCCGAGCCCGCCGTCGGGGCTTCCGAGCCCGCCGTCGTCGACAGCGCTCCCGTCTTCGCCGGGGTCCAACCCGGTGACCGCGAGCGGCTGCTCTCCGGCACGCACCACGATCCGCACGGGGTGCTCGGCGCCCATCCGGTGCCCGGCGGTGTGGCCTTCCTGGCCTTCCGTCCTTACGCGCTCGGGGTGACCGTCGTGACGGACGACCTGCGGGCCGAACTGCACGACGACGGGGACGGGTTCTTCTCGGCGCTGGTGCCGCTGCGCGCGGTCCCGGAGGCGTACCGGCTCCTCGTCGCCTACGAAGGGACGGTTCAGGACACCGAGGACGCGTACCGTTTCCTGCCCGCGCTCGGGGAGCTCGATCTTCATCTGCTCGGCGAGGGCCGCCACGAGGAGCTGTGGCGCGCCCTGGGTGCGGAGCCGATGGTGCACCAGGGGGTGACCGGCACCCGTTTCACGGTCTGGGCGCCGAACGCGCGCGGTGTCCGCCTCGCCGGCACCTTCAACTTCTGGGACGGCACCGGGTTTCCGATGCGGTCGCTCGGCTCCTCCGGGGTGTGGGAGCTGTTCGTGCCGGCGATCGGCGAGGGCGAGCTCTACAAGTTCGAGATCACCCGCCCGGACGGCTCCCGCACCCTGCGCGCCGACCCGATGGCCCGGCGGACCGAGGTCCCGCCGCGCACGTCGTCGATCGTGTACGCCTCGCACCACGTGTGGACGGACGAGGAGTGGATGGCGGGGCGGGGGGCCCGTCCGGTGCACGAGGCACCGTTGTCGGTGTACGAGGTCCACCTGCCGTCCT
>NZ_JBEYFS010000457.1:0-3342 GCF_040634475.1 Streptomyces sp. NPDC007095 | reverse complement strand
AGCGCTGGCAGGGTGGCCACCCGGAGAACGAGCCGCGGCCGGAACTGTTCTACGGGCCGGGCGCCGAGGGCTACACCGACTACCCCTTCCTCGAAACGGCTTGAGGCCCACGGGTCACGCCTGACCATGCGGCAGCCCCACTCACCCATGGGCAGGCGCCCGACCGGCGACACCGTGCCCGCCCCATTGAGCCCGCGGTCGGAGCCGGGGGGTGTACCGAAGGGCGCCATCGCTCAAGATCAATCTCAGCGCCAACCACGGTTCCGTTGATCAAGGCCAAGCGACCGCCTCATGATGGCGTCGCTGATTGCGAGTCTGCGGTGCTGCTGCCCGGTCCGGAGCAGTTGCCGGTGCGCTTCGTCGAGCACCAGCTCGTCGTCCGGGCCGCGCATCCGCCCCGGCGTCGGTCGCTCAGGCGGCGAGGGCGGTGCGGCCTGCGGCGTAGACGCGGGCGACCTCGACGACGCGCTTGCCGAGCTCGGCGGCGGTGGCGATGTCGGCCTTGTGTACGCCCTCGGCTCCCTGGTCGTTGTTGCTCTGGGCGGCGGCGCCGGTTGGCGAAGCCGGAGGTCGCTTCGGTTTTGGACTTCGGTGGCGCCATCGCAGCCTCATCCCGCAGTGCACGTCCATGCTCCCACCGCAAGCCCTCAAGCGTTGCAGAACTCCACCAACAAAACCACGCTGGGCAAGAGATTAAGTGCCTCATCTGCTGTGCTTGACTTCATGACGCCAAGTTCCACTCCCGCGCCGGACTCCCCCCCCGATCGCCCGCGCACCGCAGCCCGCTGCGCAGGCCCACCGCCCGTGACCGCGGTGAGGTACACCGATCCGCCACTCAGCTGGAGCTCTTCTTCGACCTGTGCTTCGTCGTGGCCATCGCCCAGGCGGGCATCCAGTTGGTGCACGCGATCGCCGAGGGCCATGCGGGCGAGGGGATCCTCTACTACGCGCTGGTGTTCTTCGCCATCTGGTGGGCGTGGATGAACTTCACGTGGTTCGCCTCGGCCTACGACAACGACGACGTGCTCTTCCGGGTCGTCACGCTGATCCAGATCGCCGGTGTGCTGGTGCTCGCGGCCGGGGTCTCCCGGGCGTTCGAGGACCACGAGTACCGGGCGGGGGTGGTGGGCTATGTGATCATGCGGCTCGCCTCGGTGTCCCAATGGTTGCGCGTGGCCAGGTCGAGTCAGGGCAGGGAGCGCAGGGTGGCCCTGCGGTACGCCGGGTCGGCCTCGTGGTCCTGCCCGAGGACACCCTGGTCGTGGTCTTCGTGGTGATGGCGGTCCTCGAGATGTGCGTGCCGGCGTACGCGGAGAAGGTCCAGCCCACGTCCTGGCACCCGCGCCACATCGCCGAGCGGTACGGGCTGTTCACGATCATCGTGCTCGGCGAGACCATCGCGGCTGCCACGGTCGCCGTGAAGACGGGCATCGACGAGCAGGACGCGCTGGGCGAACTGCTGCCGATCGCCGCGGGCGGCCTGCTGATCATCTTCGCCGCCTGGTGGATCTACTTCGCGGTGCCGATCCACGGTCATCTGAGATCCAACAGGCAGGCGTTCCTGTGGGGTTACGGCCACTACATCGTCTTCGCCTCGGCGGCCGCGATCGGTGCGGGTCTGGAAGTGGCGGTCGAGCAGTCCGTGGGCAAGGCGCATATCTCGACGCTGTCCGCGTCGGCGGCCGTGACCCTGCCGACGGCGCTGTATCTGCTCACCATCTGGGCACTGCACTCGCGTCACTTCAAGGTGGGCATCGCCCAGCAGCTGGTACTGCCGACCGCGGCCCTGCTGGTGATCTGCTGCATGTTCCTGGGCGAGTGGGCGGTGCTCTCAGCCGGTCTCGTCTGCGCGCTGACGGTGGCGACCGGCGAGACACTGACGGCGCGCACGACGGCCCCGGAGCGCGAGACGGCGGTGCGAGCGCCGGTCGCCTGACCGGCCCGGTCCGGACGAGGGCTGCGGGTGGGTCACGCGACGCGTACCGGCGACGGATGGCTCACAGGCACCACGGTGGTGCTGGAGCCCGAGGGCGGTGCCGTCGCCGCGGTGGACGTGCGCGGCGGCAGGCCCGGCGCCCAGGAGACCGACGCGGCGGGGTCGGCCGTGGAACCCGGGACCGGGGCGCTGCACGGGGAGTTGTCGCAGGGGCGGGTGAGCTGTCCGGCGCAGGACTTCCACCGGGCCGTGCGTCTGCGGCTGGCCGAGATCGCGGCACTGTCGGTATTCGCCGAATGGATGGTGCCATGGAGGAGGTCCGGGGCCGATCGTTTGCCTCGGTCAATCTGATGCGCTCGGGGATCCAGCTGGCCAGGAAAGACACGGTCCACGGCATGGTGACTGCGGTGAGGGCGGCGAACTCGGGCCAGTCGTTGTCGCGGCGGAACGCGCACGCCACGGCGATGAGCCCGGCCGCGATCCACGTCGAGGACCACAAGGCCATCGGGCGCCAAGGCCAGTAATCGGCGTACGCCGCGGGTGTCTGGCAGCGGGTCGGCGAGCTGCACGGCCCCGTACAGGCCGACGAGGGAGCCGAGCAGCAGCAGCGACGCGCCACGGCGCCCGATACGGCAGATCAGCCGTCGGCTCACGGACTCCGGCGCGCGCAGTCATGCGAGGGCCGGTCTTCACCCGCTGGCGCCCCCGCTGCTGACCGACCACCAGAAGGCGGAGGACCCCGGCGAACACACCTCGCCGGGGTCCTCCTCCAACTTCAAGATCAATCTCACCGGTAACCGCTGTACCGATGTTCCAACTGCCGCCAATTGCATCGGATGCGAACTCGCGACGGTTCGCGATTCGTCGTCGCGGGGAAGCCGCTCTCCTCTTCGTGTCCAGGGCTGTTGGGCTCAGAACGCGGTAGCGACGGCAGCGACTCGCGGTGTGTGATCGCCAGGCCCCGTCCCTCATACGACTGACTGACCAGCAGATCGCTCATCGGCTCGCATCTGATGCGGTCTTCTCGCATCCGATGCGAGTGACGGAGGGTGGTGACTCGGTGCGGATCGATGTCTCGGCGCCGGGCCTTCGCTCTCTCTGAGCTGATCAACGACCTCGGTGTCCCGACGACCGCCAGCCGGGCTGCGGCGATCCGCCAGCAGGTGCTGTAGATGCCCGCCCCCGTGGTCGCCGACGCGCTCGGCTACCACCACGTCACCCACAACACGCCTCACATCCGAGGCCGGTGGAACCTGGAGCCGGTACGCCTCCGGCGACCACCCGCGGTCACCAGCGGGATGGGTTCCGCGGCGCTCAGGCTGCGAGGGCGGTGCGGCCTGCGGCGTAGACGCGGGCGACCTCGACGACGCGCTTGCCGAGCTCGGCGGCGGTGGCGATGTCGGCCT
>NZ_JBEYFS010000456.1:0-3342 GCF_040634475.1 Streptomyces sp. NPDC007095 | reverse complement strand
TGCTCGGCGAGGAGGTCGTCCCGGTGCTGCGCGAGGAGTTCGCCAAGGGGCGCCCGGCGGATGTGCCGGACGCGCCGACCCACCAGTCCCTGCTCGCCGCCGCTTCGGAAGCCTCCTCGGAAGGGGAGACCGCCGCATGAAACGCATCGCTGTATCCGCAGGCCTGAGTACCCCTCGTCCACACGCCTGCTGGCGGACCGTCTCACTGATGCGGTCGGGGAGGAGCCCGCAGATCAAGGCCACAAGGCGGAAGTCGATGTCATCGAGATGCGTGCCCTGGCTGTCGCCATCGCCGACAACCTCGTGACCGGCTTCCCCCCACCGCAGCTGGCCACTGCGCCGAACCTGCGCTACCGCAGGCGCCCGGGGAAGGCTCACTCCAACACGACCGGGGGCAGCTCGGCGCGCTGGCCATCGCCGCGTTCCAGTCCATGAGGAACCGGGCGGGCAGCTCCCGCCCGTCGATCAGGCGAATCGCGTGAAGGCGCCGGATCAGAGCAGCACCCCCTCTTTGCCGGCCTGCCGCCGATCCCCGCCGACGTCCTGTTCAGCAAGATCGCGAGCGCGTCCGCCGTGGCCTTCCGGAAGCTGACGGCAGACCAGATGGCCGAGATTCTCCGGACGGCACCGCAGGACTACGCAGCGATGCGGTAACGGCCCTCCCGAAACGCCGACGGTCCCGCCCTCGAATTCGCCTGATGGGCGGGGTCTTCCATGACTCTCGCCAACCGCGTCGAGGTCCGAACGCGCCGCACTGGCGCTCACCGAGGAAGGCACCCGATTCGCCGACGCCCACCCGGGGTGTCGGACGAGACCTGGACCCGGGTGCGCGAGCACTACGACGACGACCAGATCGCCGCACTGGTCTCCCTGATCGCCCTGATCAACGCCACAACCGGCTCAACGTGATCATGCGCAACCCGGGCGGCTCCCACCAGCCCGGCATGTTCGCCGACATGGCTGACTGAGCCGTATACTAATCGCGGCCCGGCCAGGATCGCTCGATCCGAGCCGGTGCGTTCGCGAACCAGCCCAGCCTCCTTGAGACGGGCCGGCGAGAGATCAAGGAGGCGGTCGGCGCGGCCGTCCTGAACGAGCCCGGTGGCCAGCCGAGCCGGCGAGAGACCCGGGCACCTGTCGCGCGGGTACCAGTCGGCGAAGTCCTCGTCGCGCCACAGGCCGTTCAGCCGGCCTCTCACCCACATTGCCGTCGTACCGCCCGGATTGCTGGCCCGCTCGACCTGCGCGGTCAGGGACGGAAATTTCTTGCCGGAGCGGGGGCGAACGGACAACGGCAGCGCACCGCCTCGGCCACCTACCGGTCCGACAGGTCGAGCAGAAACTGCAACACGCAGCATGCGGAGTCCATGCGCCGCGAACTCATGCAAGCCGAAGCCACCGAGCAGGCACAAGAACGTCGATCGTCACCATGACCACACAGGTCACTGGCTAAACGGCAAGCTCAGCTTGACTCTGTCGGTGATCTTGTAATTGTCGGTGTCAGCTGCTGGCGGTCGGCCAGGACTTGTGCCAGGGGATTCCGTGTCGGACGAGCACCTCAACTTCTGGAGCAGCCTTCGAAACTGCCCCGAGTGTGCCCGTCGATCGTGCTGCCGCACCGGGAAACACCAAGATCACCGACAGAGTCGGCTCAGCGGGATGAGGCGATCTTCCACTCGCTCAGGCTCTCGTCCCAGGACACCTCGACCGCACTACCCATGGTCTGCCGGATCGCTGTGAAGTCGAGAGCGGCCAGTTGCCGCAGTGCCTCATTGGAGACGTCAGCGGAGATCCTCAGCACCACCCCTTCCATTCCCGGCTGTTGGACCGGCTCGCTGCCGGGAGACGGGACCGGAGTTCGGCGGAGCATCCTTGACCACCGACGGATCGCAGCACGTGCCGCCTGGTAACTGTCTTCTCCCGCCTTGCTCACCAGTGTCTGGATGAACGGGACCAGCGCGCCGGTGACCACTGCTGTCGCAACAACTTCCGCCGGCCCGCGGCTCGGGTTACGGCGTTGGTAGTCCTCGGCTTCGGCGAGGAACGTATCGGCCTCAGCCATCATCCCCATGGCCACCAGGGTGGCAGCCCGCTTGTACGCGATGCCCGGTTGCCTGCTCGCAAAGTCGACTGGTCGAAGTCGCTCGAGCCGGCGTTTCCCGGTGGAACCGGGTGGTTCGTCACCGTAATAGGCCCGTCGGTACCAAGCCTCGGCTTCCTCGTACGCACCACGTGCTGACAGCAGGTCACCCAGACGATCGGCGGCCTTCAGCACGTCATAGCCGCCGTCGGTGGCCAGCGCGGCCCGGCGATACCAGTCTTCCGCTTCACCGTTCCTCCCGAGCCAGGCCAGGAACTCGCCATCATGAACTTGCTCGGGCTCGCCGCCTCCGATTCCTGTTCGGCCGCGGCACGGAACCACGTCTCCGCCTGCGCCAAAGTGCCCTGGCTCAGCATCTCGACTGCTTCGGCGTCAGCATCCCGCCCGAGTGCGCGCAGTCTGGCTGCGCACTCTTCCAGAAAGTGCTCTTCGCTGCGGTAGGAGTCCCCGAACGCGCTTTCGCCGTTACCCTGATGCTCCATCAGTGATCAGTTCCCCGGTGTGTCTGTCTGCTGCGCTGGTCGGCCTGCTCCGGCATCCACCGCCGGATCACCTCTCCCGGGTTCTGCCACATCACACGACGCCGCGAACCGGGGCAGCCGCATCGTCTCCATTTCATGCGAACGAGCCCACTCATCACCGCCAGCCACAGAAGTTGAGCCGGTACCCGGGAAGGAACGGTCCGATGACACAACGGTCCAGGACGCGTGCCGCCCGCTCAGCCACCGCGTCCCGGGTCAGGTCGGTGTCCTGCTTGCTCATGATGCTGCTCCTGTGCCGTGCTGTACTCGCCGTCCAGCTTGCCAGGCAGCCCGTTGATCACCGTAAACGGGCGCGGAGGCCATCCGAGACGAACCCCTGGCGATTCGAGCAAACGGGCTCATGTCACGCGAGAGGCCGATACCGTGGCTGCACCGGTCCCAGTGCCGCCCGTCTCCCCCGTCGTGCGGCACTGGGACCGGATCGTTGGGCCGGCTTCATCGCGGCCCGAGATGAGTCCAGACGCGGACAGGCCGCGCCACCAGCTACGGCTATGGCTATGGCTATGGCTATGGCTATGGCTATGGCTACCTGTACGTCAGCGATAGCTCCCTCATCCCGGGATCCACCGGCGTCAACCCTTTGGTCACCATTACGGCCCTCTCCTCCCTCCCTGACATCGTTGGGCGAGACACCCCGGCGTGATCAGTTAGCCTGGGTGGACGAACGAGCAGGAGAACCACCCGCATGACCAGCACCAG
>NZ_JBEYFS010000455.1:0-3420 GCF_040634475.1 Streptomyces sp. NPDC007095 | reverse complement strand
GTTCCCGAAGTCGCCGCTGACCGGGCGCTGCCGCCGCTGCGCGCGGCCGTGGGGCCCTCCGGAGTGGTCGTCGCAGCCGATCTGACCCCGGCCATGCTGGCGGCCGCGGTACAGGCCGGACGGCACCGCGACGGGCAGTTGCTGCTCGCCGACGTCACTGCGCTGCCGCTGCGCACCGAGTCACTGGACGCCGCCTTCGGGGCGGGTCTGATCGCACATCTGCCCAACCCCGCCGAGAATCTGAGGGAGTTGGCGCGGGTGGTGCGGCCCGGCGGCACGCTGGCGCTGTTCCATCCGATCGGCCGGGCTGCGCTCGCGGCGCGCCAGGGGCGCCGCATCACACCGGGCGACCTGAGGGCGGAGGCCAATCTCCGCCCCTTGCTGGCCGCTTCCGGCTGGGACATGACCTCGTACGTCGACGAGGACACCCGCTTCCTGGCGCTTGCCACACGGCGGGGCTGAGGCCTCAGACCCTTCCGGCGACCTCGGCCACGAAGGCGTCGGGGTTGTCGAACATGACGTTGTGCCCCGCACCGGGAACGGTCACCACCCGGACGCCGGCGGCCTCCAGCCCCTTCCTGTCCTCCAGTTCACCGCTCAGCGCCCCTTGCAGGTAGACACGGTCCGCCGTCAGCCCTTCGAGCAGGTGGCGCATCGTGGGGACCGTGCCGCGCGCAAGGCCGATCGCGGTGCGGTGCAGCGCGCGCGGGTCGGCGAGCCGCATGGTCGCCGCCCAGGAGGGGCCGATTTTGTCGAGCACGCGCGCGTGGCCACCGCTTTCGACGTACTCCTCCTCCGAGTACGAGGCGATGCCGCTGCTGCCCGCCTTGACCGGCGGATACGGGTCGAGGTTCGCCTCCACGAGGACCAGCCTGGACACGAGCTCGGGGCGCCGATGGGCCAGCACGATGGCCACCGCACCGCCCATGCTGTGGGCGACCAGTTCCGCCGCCGTGGCACCGGCCTCGTCCAGGGCGGCCGCGAGCGCGTCCGCGTGGTCCTCCAGGGTGTAGCCGAAGTCCGCGGGCCGGTCACTGATGCCGTGACCGGGCAGGTCGACGAACAGGGTCCGGCGCCCCGCCAGTTCGGACCGGGCCGCGATGTGGGCGTTGTAGACCGTCGAGGCCGACCCCAGTCCGTGTACGTACACCCGGGCCGGTTCAGCACCCGTCGCCTCCGTCCAGCGGATCGAGCTTCCCTTGCTGTCGAACTCGGCCTGTCTCATCGCTCTCCCTCAGGTCCGTCTCATCGTTTCTCGCGCTTCAGGAGAATACATCGGAACCGATGTATAGAGGAACGGATGTATAGACGAACGGATGTACAGAGGAAGCGATGTACAGAGGGGATGATGTACACCGGTGGTGCGGCAGAATGCGGGGCATGCTTGAGCTGGCCATCCTCGGTTTTCTGTACGACGCCCCACTGCACGGCTACGAGCTGCGCAAGCGCATCACCGCCCTGACCGGCCATGTGAAGCCCGTCGCGGAGAGCACGCTGTATCCCGCGATCAAGCGACTGGAGAAAGCGGGGTGGCTGGCGCGGGCGACGCAGCCCGGCTCCGTGGCCGCCCCTCGTCATGTCCTGACGCTCACCGAGGAGGGGAGAAGCGAGTTGCGCCGCCGACTCGCGGAGCCCGTACAGCGCGACATCACCGACGAGAACCGCTGGTTCACGATGCTCGCCTTCCTCAGACACCTGGCCGACCCCCCGGCGCAGGCCGCGGTACTGCGCCGCAGGCTCGCCTTCCTGGAGGAGCCCTCGAGCTTCTTCTACGAAGGCGACCGGCCGTTGCGCGCCGAAGAGCTCGACGATCCCTTCCGGCAGGGCATTCTCACCATCGCCCGGGCCACGAGCCGGGCCGAACTCACCTGGCTGCGGGACACGATCGACACACTCGAAGGGAACGTTCGCGACGCTTCACCGGACCGTCCCTCTTCTGCCGCCGGGCCTTCAACTCTACGTTGAGTAGCAGCAGGTGAACGATCAGCGATGGCAACCGCGCAGGGGGAAGGTGGCCCGATGACCGGAATGTTCGGCAGACTCCGCGAGATATGGCGCCGGAAAGCGACCGACGGGGCCGAGGGGCAACGGCCCGCCAAGCGGCGACCGGAGAAACGTACACACAATCTTTTCGAGGCGGCCGCGGCCTACGTGTCGGCCTGCGCGGAGGACGACCAGGAGCAGATCGACGAGGCCGCGGCCTGGGTGTCGCCCGAGGCGCTGTCGTTCGGGGTGAACGAGCTGGCCTGCCGTGCCGTCATCGCTCTGGCGCGGGAGCGCGACGAGTCGCCCAGGACGGTGGCGCGGACGCTGCTCGGCCTGCCCGCCGTCTGACCGCGATGGGCGCGGGCCGGGCGTTTCGCCCCCGTCCAGCCGGATAACTGCAGCTCCGCGTCTGTTTCGGGCTCGTGACAAGCGCCTTCGGGTCGCATTATGGTGCGCCGACGAACGTAGCGATCGGGAGGCTGGGATGGCCGGGACGGACGATGGCGCCGTCGCCACCGGGGACGACGACGCGCTGTATGTACTGACGGCGGTGCTGTTGACGCCCGCGAAGTTCCCCAGCGTGCTGGGGGACGACTACCCGGAGGCCTGCGCGGGGCTCGACCTGGCGCCCCTGGCCGACGGGTACGGTCTCGTGCTGGGCCAGGATGGCGAGGGTGCACGGTGGACGGTCGTCATCGACGACGTCTCGCTGGTCGCCGTCGCCATCGCGTCCTGGGACTGCGGGATGGAGCACGAGTTGTCGCCCGACGAGCGCACGGTCGTCTCCGCGCTGCCCGGCTGGCCCCTGGACGTCGCCGTCGCGGCCCCCGGGGTGCCGGCCCCGCACGACCCCGCGCCCGAGCTCACGGAGCGGCCCGCGCTCGCTCCACCGGACACCACCGTCTGGGGACCGGCCCAAAGGCGCCTCGGAGCCGACGAGATCGCCCTCCAGTGGGCGATCTGGCGCGAACAGATCGACGACGGCGACTTCGTCACGTCGGAGGACACCGCCCGACCCGACGACGCCCCCCGGGACGAGACCGAAAGCACCGACGGCGACAGCGACAGCGGCAAGACCCGCAGCGGTGTCCGCCGGGTGCTCGCGGAGGCGCGCTCCTACGTGGACACCCCGCCGCCCCTGGGCCGTGTCCGCTCGTCCTTCGCCAGCGGTGACGCCCGGACCCTGCGCGCGGACGGCCCCGGCTGGTCCATGGTCGCCCGGACCGACGACATCGCCTTCGTCCTCCTTGACGAGGAGCCCGGAGAGGTCCTGCCCGTCGGCCGGGGCCCGGAACTGCCCGGTCTTCTGGAGGCCCTCGACAAGATGGCCGTACGTCCCAGCTGAGCGGTCGCGCCGTGGGTCGCTCCTCGCCCCGGACGAAGCGTCGCACGCGTCCGCTCGCGGACCGTGCCGACGGCACGGTCCGCGAGCGG
>NZ_JBEYFS010000454.1:0-3464 GCF_040634475.1 Streptomyces sp. NPDC007095 | reverse complement strand
CTGGTGCTGGTCATGCGGGTGGTTCTCCTGCTCGTTCGTCCACCCAGGCTAACTGATCACGCCGGGGTGTCTCGCCCAACGATGTCAGGGAGGGGCCCGTGGCCGACTGTCTACGGCCGCTTCCGGGTGTGGAGGGACGCCGGCATCTTCACCGCACTGCTCGAAGGCCTGATCGCCGAGGCCGCCCGACATGGGAAGACGGACTTGTCCCTGGTCAGCGTGGACTCCACCACGGCCCGCGCCCACCACGACGCCGCCGGGATGCGCATCGGCATGGAGGTCATGGACGCCCTTGAAGAGGGCCGCCGTCGAGCAGGAGCGGGCCCGGCAAAAGGGGGCGGCCCGCCAGAACAGAACGGTCAGGACGGCAGTGACGACCCCGGCCCAGAAGAGCGGCGGCACATCAGGCGACGGCGCAGGCTCCGCTTGGACCAAGCCCTGCTCGGCAGATCTCGCGGTGGGCTGACGAGCAAGATTCATCTCGCCGCAGACCGCAAGTGCCGTCCGCAGTCCCTCGTCCTGACCGCAGGACAGGCCGCCGACAGCCCGTAGTTCGTCCCCGTGCTGCAGAAGCTGCGCATCCGTCTTCCCGTCGGCCGGCCCCGAACCCGGCCCGACGCTGTCGCAGCGGACAAGGCCTATTCATCCCGCGCTAACCGCTCTTACCTGCGCAAACGCAACATCAGGGCAGTCATCCCGGAGAAGAAGGACCAAGCCGCCAACCGGAAGAAGAAGGGCAGCCGAGGCGGCCGCCCCACACGCCATGACGCCGATCTCTACAAAGAGCGGAACACCGTTGAGCACATGATCAACAAGCTGAAGGCCTGGCGGGGCATCGCGATCCGCTACGACAAGACGCCCGAGAGCTACCTTGCTGGCCTCCACCTCCGTGCCTCGATGATCTGGATCAACGACCTCCTGAAGGCAACTGGCTGATCACAACATCACACAGGCCCTAGTGCGAGCGGCGCTGATGCAGCCGTGTAGAGCAGCCGCCGCAAGGTCACTCTGTGCATGACAGCTTCCAGTAGTTTTGAACACGGTGCGACCCAGCCCCTGAGGGCGTGAGGGCACGAAGACGCAACACAGGCCAGCGCACGCCCTGGTGACCGCTGAACGCTTGGCAGAGCCTGAGGGGTGAGTCGTACCAGCGGCCACTCGCCCGGACGGCGGGCAGGTCAGCGGTTGGAGTTGCAGTCCCAATAGCCCTGGTGCCAGTGGTGGTAACTGTCGTACCAGCCGCTGTGCCACGAGCAGTTCGTGGGAACCGAGGCGGTCGTCGTGGTGGGGGCGGCTGCTGTGGCCGTGCCCGCCACTCCGATTGCGGTGCCGCCGGCCAACAGGAAGCCGGCCGCGACGCAGGCGAAGGCGCGCTTGGCGCGATGTGCTCGCATGGCTCTGCTCCTTCTTTCACGTTCTCGCGCTGTCCCAGCACGAGAGGGATAGCCCCGCGGCCTCACGCCGAAGTGTGGGGTCCGGCGATGGCTGGATGGTGCCGCTCGAAGACCGATGCGGCGCTGTCGTCGAGGTCGCCGCGTGAAAGCGAGGGACGCACGTCTCCCGGCTGCAGGCCGACCGTTGCGGGAGCGCGTCGCGGGACGCGTCCTGAATCGCGGCCTCACCTCTTTCGACGGTAGCGGCCTATCCGCTGACAGGCACCTCGAGCCCACAGCGCGAGAGCCCCTCCGGCAGGTTCAGCTGCCGGAGGGGCTCTACCTGTCGTTGGCTCGATGGCCGTGGACTGCGTCCTTGCCGTCCATGTGGACAAGCAGGGGGTCTTCGCTGCTCGGAATCGTGAGGCGCGGGACCTGCGGCGTCCTGTCTCCGATCGCCCGCCCTACCAGCGCATGCCGAGGGCGTCGAGTTCGGCGCGGCGGGCTGCGGGGAGCCGGCCTGCCCGGCGTCGGGTGTTGGCCAGCCACCCCCCGAGCCGAACCCCCGCGATCTCTCCGCCTTGCCTGCCATCTCTTCGACGTGCTTGCGCGGTGCGTTCAAGTGCCCCTCGCGGTCGGCGCGAGCAGGTGCCCGTGTACTGCTGCCCACTCCTGCGCCACGGCGCGTCCGTCGACCCAGGCGGTGTCCCACGCCGACCACACCATCCCCAACGCTTCCAGCACCGGCTGCTGGATGTGGCGGATCCCTTCCGCCCAGTGCGAAGGCCACGCCGGCCGGCCGAGCACCGCCGCCCACACCTCGGCGCGCTCGACCACCGTCTTGCTCCCGGCGGCCGTCGCGGACCAGACGTACCCATTGATCGGACGTGAGCTTGGGCCGGAAGGTGGCGGCGAGCCTCGCGCGCACCCGCGGATCGGGGTGGGCGCCCGCCTCGGCGCAGACCGCGGCCCGGCCGATCTTGCCCTTGCCGAATACCTCATCCATGCTGGTCAGGCAGCATGCCGGTACGCGTGGAGCGTGTCACCAAGCCGTGCTCGTCGTCGAATATCCAGACGGGCGATCCGGTTCGAGTCGGGACGGGCAGCGGGTGGAGGGGCGGGCGTTGGCGAGTCCCTGGTGCGGCCTGTGCCCGTTGTAGAACCTCTCGAACTCGCGTAGCGCGTGGAGCAGGTGATGCTGGTTTAGATCAGAGTGCGGTCCAACAGCTCGCGCCGGCAGGTCTGCACCCACCGTTGCGTGATCGAGTTCATGCGAGGCATCCGTACTCCGCTGAGTACTGCCTCGATCCCCGCATCGTTGAGGACTGCGTCGAACAGGGCGGGAAACTTCCCGTCCCGGTCCCGGATCAGCAACCTGGCCCGGCAGCCGGCGTCTTCGAGGTCCATGACAAGGTTCTTCGCGGCTTGCGTCACCCACCTGGCGGTGGGGTGCGCGGTGGCGCCGAGGATCCGGATCCGTCGGCTGGCGTGCTCGATCACCGCGAACACATACATGCGTGCCCCGGACAAGGTGATCGTTTCCAGGAAGTCACACACCAGCAGGGCGTCGGCCTGGGAGCGCGGGAAGTCCGCCCACGTGCTCGTAGCACGCTCGGGTGCCGGATCGATCCCGGCTTCCTGGAGGATCTGTCAGACGGTGGAGGCTGCCACCTTGACTGCCAGAACGAGGAGTTCGCCGTGGATGCGACGATATCCCCAGTTGGAGTCCTCGCGGGCGAGCCGCAGCACCAGCAGCCGGACGGAGCGCACGGTCCGCGGCCTCCCCGGCCGCTTGGGCCGCGAGCGCGCAGCGTGGCGGCATGCGACCAGATCACGGTGCCAGCGCAGCACCGTGTCCGGACGTACCACCAGCCGAATCCTGCGCAGCACCTCCGAGGGCAGGCGGTGCAGCAACGCTGCCAGGAACGCGCGATCGCCTGGAGAGAACCGAATCCTCTCGCCACCGAGTTGGCGCTCCAGCACCGTGATCTGATGGGGGTCTGTAAAGCGAGCGGTGTAACTGGGGTTGGTGTGGCTAGAGTTGGCCTGCGGTGAGGCGGCCGTCGAAGGCCAGGTCGAAGGCGTTCATGG
>NZ_JBEYFS010000453.1:0-3480 GCF_040634475.1 Streptomyces sp. NPDC007095 | reverse complement strand
ACTGGACGTACTTGGGCTTTCGGCCGGTGCGGCGAGAGTGCGTGCCGGGCGTCGCGACGGGGCGAACGTTGCCTGTTGCGGCACTAGGTCCTGTCGTCAAATTCCCGTCGTCCGCCCGGAGGGCGGGCCCTGTGGCGAGAGTGCGTGCATGGCGTCGCGGGGCAGACGGGAATTTGCCGACAGGGCCCAGGGGCCGTCCGGTGACTCAGGGCACGTGCCGTCGTGCTCGCAGTGCCAGGCTCAACGCCAGTACCGTCTGCGGGTCGTCCAGGTCCGTGCCCAGCAACTCCCCGATCCGGGCGAGGCGGTTGTAGAGGGTCTGCCGGTTCAGGTGCAGCTCGCGGGCCGTCTCCGCCTTGCGGCCCGCGTGCGCCAAGTACGTCTCCAGGGTGGGCAGCAGCGGCGGCTTGGAGCGGAGGTCGTGGTCGCGGAGGGGGCCGATGGCGCGGTCCACGAAGGCCGCCAGGTCCGGATGGTCGCGCAGCCGCCACAGGAGCAGGTCGGTGTCGAGGCGGCGGGCGTCGTACCAGGGGCGGTCCGTCAGACCCTGTGCGGCCGTCGCCGTCTCCGCCGCGTGCCGCAGGCCCGCCGAGGCCGCCGCCCAGCCGCCCGCGACCCCGACCACCACCACGGGCGGCTGTGCCCCCGGCCGCTGCATGCCCGCGCGCTCCACGCCCGCCCTGAGCGCTGCCGCGACCCGGTCCGCGAGCGCGGCGCGCTCGGACTCCGAACGCAGGCCCAGCAGCAGGGGGACGCGGCCCTCCACCGGGCGTACGCCCAGAAGGACCGGGACTCCCACCGAGGCCAGCTCCTCCGCGACCGCGCGCGCCAGGACGGCCCAGCCGCCGCCGGGGGAGGGGCCGTCGGCGAGCCGCATCACGACCGGCAGGAGCGGGCTGGTGCCGGGCTTGAAGCCGAGCACGCGGGCCTGTGCGGGGGCGTCCTCGGCGGCGATACGGCCCTCCGCGAGGTCGGTGAGGAAGTCGCCGCGTCCGCGTGCCGCGAGCTCCTCCTCCTGGCGGGCCTGCATGAGGACGACGGCCAGGATGCCCGCGGCCCGCTCCGCCGCGATCCGGTGCACGGGGGCGACCGGGGCGCTGACGGGAAGGAGGACCAGCCGGGCGCGTACCGAACCGGTGCCGGGGCCGCCGCCCGGCACGTCCACGAGGGTCGTCCCGGCGGGCGGCTCCTCCTTGTGCTGGCCGCGCAGCCCCTCCCACACCTGGAGCGGGTCGGCGCCGGCGGGGCCGGCCCCCGCGGCGTACAGGAGCTGTCCGTCCGCGGTCTCCAGGAAGACGGGGTTGCCGCTGAAGTCCGCGAGGATGCCGAGGACCTGGGGTATGCCCCCGCCGCCGAGGAGGGCTTCGGTACAGCGCCGGTGCACTTCCTCGGCCCGCTGCAGCAGCGCGTAGTGGCCGTTGACGATCTCGGTGTGGATCTCCTCCGTGACCGCCACGAAGGGCACCTCGCGGTGCAGCTGGACCAGCGGGAGGCCGGCGGAGCGGGCCGTCTCCACGAGGGCCGAGGGCAGCCGGGTGAAGCGCGGGCCGAGCTCCACGACGAGCGCCGCGATACCGCGCTCCGCGAGGGTGCGGACGAACGCGCGCTGGTCGGCGGGGCGGGTACCGAGGCCGTAGCCCGTGGTCAGGAGCAGTTCGCCGCCCTTGAGGAGCGAGGCGATGTTCGGGACCTCGCCCGCGTGCACCCAGCGCACGGTGCGGCCCAGCCGGTCGGCGCCTGCGAGGATCTCCGGCAGCCCGCTGCGCAGTCCGGGCAGCTCCAGCGCCCGCTGCACGGTGATTCCGGCGCCCTGGGTGTCGAATCGACTGTCCACACGGCTGTCCACACGGCTGTCCATGCAGCGGACGCTACCCGGGGAGGCCTCCCGGAGGCATGTCCGAGGCCGAGCCGCTCGCTACAGGGGCGGGATGTTGTGGTTGAAGCGGAAGACGTTGTCCGGGTCGTACGCGGCCTTCACCGCGGCCAGCCGTCGGAAGTTCCCGGCGCCGAGGCCGCCCACCACGCGGTCCGCGCCCTCGTCGCCTATGAGGTTGAGGCAGACCGCGCCGGTGCTCCACGGCCGGACGGCGGCGCGCACGTCCTCGACCCACTGGACGCAGCGCCCGTCGTCGGCCGGGTCCTCCCACATCCCGAAGGGGTGCACGGTCCACCGGGCGTCGCGGAACGGGACCGGGAAGCGGTCCGGGCCGGAGGCGATCGCGCCGCCCTGCGGGTACAGCGAGTGCCGGGTGGCCGTGGGCATCGGCATGGCGTTCCCCAGCTCGCAGAAGACGTCCACGGCCTCGTCGGGCAGGCAGGTCAGGGACTCCGCGGAACAGTGGTTCCGCAGGCCCGGGGGGCTGTCCAGGATGCGCTGGAAGGCGGCGTAGGGGAGGGATGTGAGCATCTCGGCCTCGTGAGGCAGCGCCAGCAGCGGCCGGGCGAGTTTGCGGAGGTCCTGCTCGGCTCCCGCGTACGTCAGGAGCGCGTCGACCAGCTGTGCGCGGATGATGCCGCCGCCCGTCTCCGGCGGGGCGGTCTCGATGATCTCGCGGTAGGTGCGGACCACGTCCGGGCCGGTCTCCGGGCGGTATGTCAGCAGGGCGATCGAGAAATCCGGCAGCGGGTGCAGTCTCAGGGTCAGTGCGGTGGCGACGCCGAAGTTGCCACCACCGCCGTGCAGGGCCCAGAAGAGTTCCGGGTTCTCGCGATCGGTGGCCTGGATCTGCGAGCCGTCGCACGTGACCAGTTCTACGCCGAGCAGGTTGTCGACGGCGAGGCCGAAGGCGCGGTCGAGCCAGCCGGTGCCGCCGCCGAGGGCGAAGCCGGCGACGCCGGTGGTGGAGTTCCGGGCGCCGGTGGTGGCCAGGCCGTGGGGCTGGGTGGCGTGGTCGAGGTGGCTCATCAGGGCGCCGCCCTCGACCCGTACCGTCTGGGAGCCGGGGTGGACGGTCACCGTGCGCATCCGGCGCAGGTCGATGACCAGGCCGTTGTCGTTGAGTGACATCCCGGCCGGGCTGTGGCCGCCGGCTCGGATCGCGATGTGGAGGTCCAGGTCCCGGGCGAAGCGGACCGAATGGACTACGTCCGCAATGGTTGCGCACTGGGCGATCACTGCGGGGTGGCGGTCGATGCGGGCGTTGAAGACTTTGCGGGCGTTGTCGTAGCCGGGGTCCTCCGGCCTGAAAGCGTCGCCGGTCAGGTCCGCGCGCAGGGCGGCGAGGCGGGTGTGGGCCTTTGAGAAGGGGGACATCGCAGTTGCCCCCATTTTTCGGTAGGGGACGGGACTGCTTTCAGCCTAGGGGCTTGTTGTGAGGCCGCGGGCCGGTGAGGGCTGGCCGCGCCCAGGCGGCGGAGCCGCACAGTGTCACAGCCCCGTGCCCCTTAGGTCCTGTCGTCAAATTCCCGTCGTCCGCCCGGAGGGCGGGCCCTGCGGCGTCAGGTGCGTGCTCTCGGCGTGCCGGGCACAGGCCCTCGTAC
>NZ_JBEYFS010000452.1:0-3493 GCF_040634475.1 Streptomyces sp. NPDC007095 | reverse complement strand
GAGCTACAGACACTGCTCGCCCTCTGGACCGGCGCCTGCCCGACCTGCCACCGCGACATACCAGCACCAATACAGACCTGACCAAGCCCTACTAGCTTGCTTCCACTCTCCCGCCTCGAGGTGGTTCGTGGACTCGCTGGTGTTGGGTGACATCTGGCGTTCGACCCGGGTGACGAGGCCGGAAATAGCGGTCGGCTCGGCTCAGCGCCACACCGGCCGATGCCACGAGTGCAAGATCATCTCCGTCCGCCGTTGTAGTCGGACAGTCGGTCCAGGAGTTGCGCCAGGACGCTGAGCTGGGCCTGTTCGTCCGGATTCAGGAGCGTGTCGATGGCCTGTGCGACCCAGTCACGTCTGGCCCTGCGGTCTCGGTCGAGAGCGGCGAGGCCCTGCTGGGTGAGGGTGACCAGGAAGCCGCGGCGGTCTTGCGGATCCTCTCGCCGGGCGATGTAGCCCAGGGCCTCCAGATCCTTCACGGTGCGGCTTTGGCTCTGATGGCGCACGCCGCGCCGCTGGGCCAGGGAGGCGGTCGAGGCGTCGCCTTCGCGGTCGAGCAGGCCCATGGTCGCGGCCAGGGGTGGCGGGAGGGTGTCGGCGTGCGAGCGTGTCGCGCGCACGAACCTGCTGATGGAAGTCCGCAACCGCTCGGCTAGATGATCTTGGTCAACCATGGGTTGACTATACAGTCCGGCTGCAGTTGGACCACCGCGCCAAGGGTGGCAGCAGCGGTGCCGGTGCATCGTCGCCGGACAGGTGCACGAGCACCGCTTCCGGGCCGACTCGACGACGGGGTCTTCGGGCGCCTTCGCGGCCGGCAGTGCGCCGCGCGGTCGGCCACAAAGACATATGCACAGCAAAGCTGTACACTTTTACTGTTTGATCGAGCCCCGACCGTGAACGGAACAGCCATGAAGCTCACGAAGTACGCCCACGCCTGCGTCGCGCTGGAGAAGAACGGATCCAGGATCGTGCTGGACCCTGGCACGTTCACCCCCGATGCGAAGGACGCCGTCACCGGTGCCGCGGCCGTGCTGATCACCCACGAGCACTTCGACCACTTCGACGACACCCTGCTGGCAGCCGCCCTGGGAGCCGATCCCGAACTGCGTGTCTTCGGACCGCGCGCGGTGCTGGACAAGCTCGGCGGACACGGCGGGCGGGTGCGGGCCCTGGCGGCCGGGGACACCCTCGACGTCGACGGCTTCACCGTCGCGGTCCACGGCGAACGCCACGCCACGATCCACACGGACATCCCTCGCGTCGACAACCTCGGCTACCTGATCGATGCGACGCTGTTCCACCCCGGCGACGCCTACTTCGTGCCCGAGGTCCCTGTCGCCACCCTGCTGCTGCCCACCAGCGGGCCCTGGACCAAGCTGGGCGAGGCGGCTGAGTACCTGCGCGCGGTCAAGCCCCACCAGGTGATCCAGATCCACGAACTCATGCTCAGCGACCTGGGCCAGGCCTCCACCCGAAGCATCCTGGCCGGCCTGACCGGCATCGAGGTCACCCTCCTGACCCCCGGCCAGAACATCGACCTGTGAGCACCGGCGACCGGTACCAGGAGGTGGGTTGAGCATGCGTTTCGCCACGATCAGGCAGGGGGACACCCTCACCGGGGCACGCGTCGAGGACGATCGGGTCGTCCTGGTCGACGCCGACAACGCGGTCGACGCCTTCGTACGGCAGGGCCATCTGCGCGACATCGGCGAAGTCGACGCGGCGACTGCTCACTACGCCCGCGTGTCCCCCGACCCCGCGCACATCCTGTGCGTCGGGCTGAACTACCGCAGCCACATCGAGCAACTGGGGCGATCCACACCGCGGTATCCGGCGTTCTTCGCCAAGTTTCCCTCGACCCTGACCGGCCCCCGCGACCGCATCGTGCTGCCTGCCGTCAGCGACCGCATCGAAGGCGAGGTGGAACTCGCCGTGATCATCGGCCGGCCGCTGCACCGCGCCACACCCACGGAGGCCGTGGCCGCCATCGCCGGCTACACCCTGGCCAACGACCTCTCGCTGCGTGACTGGCAGCACCGCACGACCGAAGCCCTGCAAGGCAAGGTCTTCGACCGCTCCACCCCCCTGGGACCGGTGCTCGTGACCCCCGACGAAGTGGACGACGCCGCCGACCTGAAGCTCTCGTTCACCGTCGACGGGATCCCCTGGCAACAGGGGACGACCAGCGACCTGCTGTTCCCCCCAGCTGAACTGATCGCTTACTGCAGCACCTTCCTGACCCTCCAACCCGGCGACGTCATCCTCACTGGAACCCCCGGTACCACCCCCGAAGCCGCAAGCCTGCTCCCAGGACAGACCATGACCACCTCGATCGAGGGCATCGGCAGCGCTATCAACCCCACCGTCTGCGACCCGTCCCCTGACACCCGCCCCGCCTGGGAAGAGAGAAGGCGCCGGTGAACCTGGACACCCCCACCGCGACCTCGGTCACCCGGCCGCGCACTACCCTCGACATGCAGGTTGCCAATCCCGATGTCCTGGGCCTATGGGCCTTCGCGCTGGGCACATTCCTGGGCAACCTCACCGACACCGGCCAGGTCAGCGGCGGCGGCCTGGCTACCGGGGTCGCCATCTTCCTCGGCGGCCTGGCCCAACTCCTGGCCGGGCTGCAGGAATACCACACCCGCACCATCCTCGACGAGTGGGCCTATGCCAATCCCTACCGGACGGAGCAAGAACGCCGCGATGCCTTTCCCGCCTGGCTCCACGGCTACAACCACCACCGCAGACATACCGCATTGCATGGTCAACCGCCCGCCAGCCGCGTCCCGAACCTCACGGGTCAATCCACCTAGGGACCCCTGAGTGTCGGCAAACGATGGCAAGCTCAAGCGGTCAGTGCATCACCGCTGTTCAGAAGGTCAGCGTAGACCTCTGCCGGAGTTCGGTAGCCATGGGTCTTGCGCGGACGGCGGTTGAGCTCGTGGGCGATGGCGTCCAGGTCGGCCTGGCTGAACGTGCGGAGGTCCGCGCCCTTGGGAGGTACTGCCGTAGCAGCCGGTTGGTGTTCTCGTTGGTGCCGCGCTGCCACGGGCTCCGCGGTTTGCAGAGATAGATCGGCATACCCGTCTCGGCGGTGATGGTCTGGTGCCCGGCCATCTCACGGCCTCGGTCCCAGGTGAGCGTGGCCCGTGGCCAGGGCTACCTGGTGGCGGCGGAAGGCGGCTTCGGTGGAGCGGTGGCCGAACTGCGCGGCGACCAGGGCGAAGGCGTGGGTGGTGGCGAGCAGCCGCCCGCGCTCGGTGAGGGGCCCTTCGTCCCGGCGGGCACGCGAAGACCGGTCCCCCGGCCGGTGCACCGAAACCAGCCCGGCCCGGACCCGGCCGCCCACCGGGCGCGAAGAACCGTCGCCCGGCCACCCGCCATAACGTGGGCTTAGAACTCCTAACAGAATGCTGCAACTTGCCTTGGAATGTTGCCGTCTGATGGGACGTTAGCCTGCACATGAGAAGGGGTGAGCAGCTGCCGTGGA
>NZ_JBEYFS010000451.1:0-3502 GCF_040634475.1 Streptomyces sp. NPDC007095 | reverse complement strand
ATGCCCGGCACCGGGGGTCACCGCCGAGGTCGGCAGCGCGCCCGGCTCGGACCGGGTCCCGCCGCGCGGGGCTGACTCCGACTGAGTACGGCTGCCACGAGCAGCCGTCCGCTCAGCTCGCCGCGGCGCCCACTACCTCGGGGATGCGGAACGGCTTCCCGCATCCTCCGCACACGATCGGCGCCTGCGCCAGCACGGACGGGACCACCCGTACGTTGCGGCCGCAGTCGCACACCGCCTTGACGCGAACGCCTCCCCCGGAGGAGCCGTGCCGGGCGGCCGGCCCCCGGAACGAGCGGGCCGTGTCCGCGGCGGTCGCGGCGGTGTGTGCCTTGAGGGCGCGTTGCAGCCGCTCGATCGTCGGGCGGTAGCGCCGCTTCGCCTCGGGGTTGAGCGTGACCAGGGAGAAGCCACTGCTGGGGTGCGGCTCCTCCGGGTGGTCGAGGCCCAGCTCTTCGGCGATGGCGAGGAATCTGCGGTTGTGGTACCGGCCGGCGCGCGAAGTGTCGCGGACTCCGCGGGCGGCGGCGATGCCATGGACTGCCTCATGCAGCAGTCGTTCGAAGGAGAGTTCGTGCCCGCAGGCGGACGACGATTCTCCGATCAGGGACTCTGGCGCGGCAAGATCGGGCAGTTCGGGGTGGTGCCGCTGAATGTCGGCCCACGCCCCTGCCAGCTCTGCGGCGAGAACAGGTGGTGTCGTGCTCACGTAATGACAACGAGCCGGGGGGCCTCTGTGTTCCTATTCCGGGGCATCCCAAATAATTTGCACGTACCCGTCAGTTGCCGCTGATGCGTCCGGACGAGGGCGGGTGCGCTGATCTGCGGAGAAGCCTCACAGCTCACACCAAGCCGGTACGTAGTAACGCGTACGCCCCGGCGCGTAGCCGGTGTCCGCGCGCCGGGGCCCCTGTGGTCTTCAGATGCGCAAGAGGCGTTTCGGCCTCGCCTGCGGCCTACTCAGTAAGCGCGCGCGACGACCGCGACGTTACCGGGTGCGTCGTCGGTGTCGGGCACCGACCCGTCCTCGGCGACCAGACACCGTACGGTCACGGAGTGCTCGGCGAGCTCGGCCTCGCCCTCTTCTCCGAGGTCGGCCCACGGAATGCGCGCCCAGCCGCCGGCGGTGGCCGTCTCGACGGCCTCCTGGATCGTCGACACCTCCGAAGTGCGGGACTCCCGGCGCTCACGCGACTGCTTCAGAAGCAGCGCCTGGTCCTCTTCGAGGACGGTGGGGAGCAGTTCCACCAGAGCGTCGATGGCGACCGGCTCCTTGCCGCCGGGGATACGGCGGACCAGCATCGCGGTGCCGTTCTCCAGGTCACGGGGCCCGACCTCGACGCGGACGGGGACGCCCTTGAGCTCCCAGTCGACGGCGCGCCGTCCGAACGGGACGTCGGTGCGGTCGTCCACGTGGACGCGTACACCCGCCGCCTTCAACCGGTCGCCGATTTCGCGGACCTTGGCCAGAACCGCCTCGTCGCCCTTGATCGCGAGGACGACGGCCTGGATCTGGGCGAGCCGCGGCGGGACGCGCAGTCCGTTGTCGTCGCCGTGCATCATCACCAGGGCGCCGATCATGCGGGTCGTCGAGCCCCAGGAGGTCTGCCAGACCAGCTCCTGCTTGCCTTCCTTCGACAGGTACCGGGTGTTGAAGGCCTTGGCGAAGTTCTGGCCCAGCTCGTGGCTGGTGGCCATCTGGAGGGCCTTGCCGTCGCCCATCATGCCTTCGAGCGTGAGGGTGTTGATGGCACCCGCGAAGCGCTCCTTGACGGTCTTGCGGCCGGGGACGACATCCATGCCGAGGACGTTCAGCATGAAGTCCTCGTACACCTGGCGGTGGATGTGCGCGGCGAAGTCGCGGGCGTCCTCGTACGTGGCGTGCGCGGTGTGGCCCTCCTGCCAGAGGAACTCGGACGTGCGCAGGAAGAGGCGGGGCCGCAGCTCCCAACGGACCACGTTCGCCCACTGGTTGATCAACAGTGGCAGATCGCGGTAGCTCTGCACCCACTTCGAGAAGTAGTCGTTGATGATCATCTCGGAGGTGGGTCGGACGACCGCGGGCTCCTCGAGCTCCTTGCCGCCGCCGTGCGTGACCACCGCGAGCTCCGGTGCGAAGCCCTCAACGTGGTCGGCCTCCTTGGTGAGGTACGACTGCGGGATCAGCAACGGGAAGTACGCGTTCTGGGTACCCGTCTCCTTGATGCGGGCGTCCATCTCCGCCTGCATCCGCTCCCACAGCCCGTACCCGTACGGTCGGATGACCATGGAGCCGCGCACCGGTCCGTTGTCGGCCAGCTCGGCCTTGGCGATCAGATCCTGGTACCAGCGCGGGAAGTCGTCCGCCTGGGGCGTGAGAACGGGTGCCTTTGCCATGGCGCGATGGTACGGGCACACGTTGCCGACATGTGAATTCTTGTGCCGCGCGCGGACAGCGCGCAAGCAGCACGCCACAACCCCTGGACGGCGCGACGAGTGCGGAGTTACCTGACATACGGGGGAAGAGCAAGCGCACTGCACGGGGGCAAGGGAAACGGGGCGCAGCGGCAACTCTCGGCGGATTGGGGCGCTTTCGATGACACCTACGCTCGTGCGGCATCACCTACCTCACGCGGCCGCGCCGCCCCGGGTGGATCCGTGTGCACGCGCGCGTGACTGGGCCGAGATCCAGGAGCGGATGCTGGTGCCGCTCTACGAAGCCGTCTACGAGCGGCTCGAAGTGGGCGCCGGGACGCGGGTCCTCGGCCTGCGCTGCGGTACGGGGCTGGCCCTTCTGATGGCGGCCTCCCGGGGAGCGGCGGTGACCGGCGTCGACTCCTCTTCGCCCGAACGGGTGGCGCTCGCGCGGGAACGGTTACTGCCGGACGGGTGGGGCACACGCGCGCGTGCCGACGCCCGGATCGTGGAGGGGTCCCCCTCGGACCTCGCCGACCCGACGGCGGCCGCGTACACGCTGGTGACCGCGTTCGAGCCGATCGGGTGCGCGCCGGGGGACGCCGAGGAACTCGGGGAGCTGCTGTCGGCAGCCACTCCGCTTGCCGAGCGGGGGGCGGCCGTGGTGCTGGTCGGATGGGGGCCGCCGGAGCGGTGCGCCACGTCCGCGGTGCTGCCGGGCGAGGGGTGCGGGCAGGCTCCTCGCCGGGACGACCTGGAGGAAGTCGCCGAGCGGGCCGGGCTCCGGCCGGACGGGTCCGGGCGGGTGGCGTGTCCCTTCGGGTACGCGGACGTGGAGAGCGCGGTGCGGGGGTTGTTGTCGACCGGGCTGTTCGACCCGGCGGTCGGTGCGACGGATGTGGTGCAGGTCGGCAAGGAGCTGACGGAGGCGCTGCATCCGTATCAGCGCGCGGACGGCACGGTGTGGATGCCGAACGTGTTCCGGTACCTGATCGCGCGCACGGGCTGAGGTCGCCGGGTCCTCGCCCCCGCCGCCCCTGCCCGTCCCGTCCCTGGGGGCTCCGCCCCCAGACCCCCGCCAAAAGATTGCGCAGTTCCCCGCGCCCCT
>NZ_JBEYFS010000450.1:0-3510 GCF_040634475.1 Streptomyces sp. NPDC007095 | reverse complement strand
TACCGCTTCGTGTACTTGCTTCCCACCTGGTGCTACTTCCTCTGGAACCTCAGGTCCCAGTCTCCAGGTGTCCACGATCAAGGGGAAGGTTCAGGCACGTCCAAGGCGCGCAGCCGGGGTGGAGCGTGGCTTGCCAGCCAGGCTGCGAGTTCGGTGCACCGGGCTTCCTCGTCGTCCCAGTACCACGCGACCCAGGGAAGTTCGTCTCGCAGCAGGTCACTCCCCCACTGGGAAACCGCTTGTGCCAGGTGCCGACCGGCGACGGGGTGGTCCTGTGCCTCCCAGGCAGTGAGCCAGGGATCGAGTGTGCCGGACGCCTCCGCGCACATCGCAAACACCTCGTACGCCGGCACCACTGGGTCCGCTTCAGCGAGGCTGTGGGCCAACCAGGCATGCAGGAACGCCCGAACTGCCGCGTTCTGCTGCGCGGGCCACTGCTGCCAATGCCCCCGGGCGAACGACAGTCCGACCGTGCCCATGTCGAAGAGGGGCTCGACCAGGCCGCCGACCAGAGCCCTGGCGAACTGGGGCAGGATGCGCCGCAGCACCGCACCGTGGTCGTCCCAGTCAGGGGCGTCCCAGGCGCGACGCAGCAGATCCAGCTCCAGCTCCACGTCGGGGACCTTCAACAGCGCAAGCTCTTCGGCGCTGCCCCAGTGGCATTCGCACTGGACCTCTTGGGCACGGGCAGTCATACCGCGGAAGGTGACGGCCACACCGTCCAGCGCATCGTCGAGTCTGCGTCGTACAAGGGCGGGGTCAAGGTTCATGGTCGCAGGCACAGCCTCACGGGACTCCGGGCGGCTTCCGCCCACCGAAGAGGGCAACCCTACCTACCCCACCCGTCACCGTCACCGTCACCGTCACCGTCACCGTCACCGTCACCGTCACCGTCACCATCACCATCACCGTCACCGTCACCGTCACCGTCACCGGAGTATGTTCGCTCCCGCCGGCGGACTTCTCCGGACGCAGGGAAACGGCCTTCCCCCGTGCGTCTGCCCACGGCCTTGCGGAAAGCGACCTCGCCTCGAACGGCGACCTCCGTGCGCCAGGGTGTTCACGAAGAGCACTGGCCAGGGCCGCGGGGCAGACGTAGTCGGACCGTGGCCCGCTCAGAAGTCGTAGCAGACGTAGGCGCCCTCGGGGGCCCGCGGGCGATCCGGTCCGAGCCCCAGCAGTGGAGCATCGGCCCAACGCGGTACAGGACGGCGCCACCGGCCAGCAGGACAAGGACGGCGAGCACGGCAGTCACGATCCGCATGGCCGTCATCCGCCGTACGAGCCACCAAGCCCCGGCGACCGCAAGCGCCCCCAGCCCCAGCATGACGGCCGACATCGGGGCGGTGTTGTTCTGGATCCCGGGAAAGTGGTCCGGGTGCGCGGCGTGTTGGACGGCGGCGAAGGCGAAGAAGAACAGCAGCAGCCCCAGCAGCAACAGTCCGACGGAGCCGACCCCGCGGCCGACGGCACGGCCCCGGCTCCGGCTCCGCGAACTTCCGGGCGCCTCGGCGGCGTCCGCGCGCACTAGCCGCCGGTCGAGGACCGCCCGCAGCCGGTCCACGTCCTCCGGGTCCGCCACGGCCCGCTTGGGCAGGACGACAAAGCCGACGGCGGACTTGTCGGCGCTGAGAAGCACGAACAGCTCCGGCGTCTCGACATAGCGCGAGTAGAGGTGCCAGTCGAGGCTGGCCGAGCTGTGCGCGGTGGTGAACCGCGGCTGCGTCAACAGCGCAGCAGCCACCAGCCCCTACCTGGCCTTCCCCGGCTCCGTGGCCGACGTCCACGTCTACCCACGGACGCTCTCAGCAACCGAGGTCGGCGCACTGCACTGACCCCACCACCGACACTCGGGCCCCGCCGCACCCACCAGGAGCGGCGGGGCCCCTGCCGTAGGGCCAGGAAAGTTCAGCCCCACACACGTCCGTGCCACCTGCAGCAGCGCCGCGAGCGTCGAGGACGCCGCCCCGGCACTCGGCATGTCGAGATCGACCTTGTGCGCCGCGGGGCATCCCCTTGCCGCGTGCTGCCGATGGGCGCCCCGCCCGCGTCGTCACCACCTCACTCCTCCACGTAGTACTCGAGAGCGGTGAGCCGGAGCGCAATGGAGCCCCAGCACAGGCCCCGATCCGTCTCGACCAGCCGCACGACGAAGCCCCACCGCAGCAAACCGGTGGGGCTTCGTCGTGTCACCATCTATCACACAGCCCCTATGAGCGGGGTGCTGGCTGTAGCTGTTTGACCAGTTGGAAGACCTCGCGGGCCGCGTAGCGTTTGAGACAACGGACGATTTCGCGTCGGGTCTTGCCCTCCTTGATCCGGCGTTCGTAGTAGTCCTGGGTGCGCGGGTCGACCCGCAGCCGGGTGAACACGATGCGGTGGAGCGCGGCATTGGCCTGCCGGTCGCCGCCGCGGTTGAGGCGACGGAACTGCCGGCGTCCCGAGGAGCGCTCGACGGGACTGACCCCGCACAAAGCTGCAAACGACGCCTCACTACCCATCCGTTCCGGGTTGTCCCCCACCGCGATCAGCAAGGCGACGGCCGTATCCGGACCGATTCCCACCACATCCAGCAGCTGCGGGGCATGACACTCCACGAGCCGGGCCAGACGATCACCCACATCCCGGATCTGCTCGGTCAGCTGGCCGATCCGGTGAGCCAGCAGACCCAGCGTGATCCGAGTGGCCTGCAACACCGATTCCTCACCGTCATCCTCGCGACTGCTCACGTCGGCGAACCGCGCACAGGTCCTGAAGAGTTCGGCATTGCCCAGTCCGGCCAGTTCTTCCCGCAAGGCGGGGTCAGCAGTAACGAGGACGGGCTTGAGCTGGTTGATAGCCTGGGTGCGGGCTTTGACGGCCGATGCCTTGGTGAGTCTGTACATTCTCGCGATCTGCACCGGCCCGTCGCCCGCTTTCGCCCGGGCGCGGGCCCGCCCGCTCAGCACGGTTCGCGCCGCGTTCTGGGCATCAAGCGGATCTGATTTGCCGCGCCGACGACGATCTGCCCGGTCCATCCAATTCACGTCAAACACGTCCACGCCCTGGGCCAGCAGATAGCGGGACAGAGACGCCCCATAGGAGCCGGTCCCCTCCACCCCGGCCCGCCTCACAGCTCCCAACCTCCTGGCCCACTTCAGCAGATCCCGGTACCCCGCCGCGGTGGCAGGGAACTCGCCGGTGGCAAGCACCGCCCCCATCACGGAGAGCACCGCAGCCACATGCGCATCCCGGTGCGTGTCCACTCCCAGAACCACCTCCCCCACAGGGCGACGACGGGCGCGCGGGGCGAGCGACGTACTGGGCACGGTCGAACTGGACATGCCCCTTCCCCTTCCGATCCTGTGGCGTGTTGCGTTGCCGGCACCGGGCCACGTCAGGCCGTCAGAATCGTGAGGACGCCACAACGATCGGCAGGCCCCTGACTTGTTGAATCGGGCCCAGACGCGCGGTCTGCAGCCGTAGCGTCCAGGGTGTCGGTCGGCACGGGCCCGCAGTGCCCCTTGCCGC
>NZ_JBEYFS010000449.1:0-3549 GCF_040634475.1 Streptomyces sp. NPDC007095 | reverse complement strand
GAGAACAGGAAGCGAGCAAGACTGCCTGACCGCCGTCTCAGCCCCGGCAGAACTGAGCGGCGGAGTGCACGATCTGGCGAGCGGCCGCGCGGCGGACCCGGACGCGCTCTTCCGGGCCGGTTCGACGACGAAGGTGGTCACGGCGGCGGTCGTGCTGCAACTCGCGGCCGAGGGCAAGGTCGATCTGGGCGCGCCCGTGCAGCGCTATCTCCCCGGGCTGCTGTCGCCCGCCTTCAAGCCCGTCTCCGTACGCCAGTTACTGAACCACACCAGCGGGATCCAGGCGGGTGACGGTTTCGGCGACTCCTTCGAGGACGCGTACGCACACCGCTTCGACACGCTCACGCCCAGGCAGGTCGTCGCCTCCGCGGTGGCGAAGGGGCCGGAGTTCTGCCCCGGCAAGCGGCAGCACTATCTGAACATCAACTACACGATCCTCGGCATGCTGATCGAGAAGGCCACGGGGCACTCGTACGCCTCCGAGGCCACCCGGCGCGTGCTGCGGCCCGCCGGGATGCTGCACACGTACTTCCCCGGTACCGATCCGCGCATCCGGGGGCCGCACAACCTCGGCTACCAGGCGGTGAAGCGGGCGGACGGCACGACGGAGTTCGTCGACGTCACCGAGTGGAACCAGGCGGACCGCTGGGCGGCGGGCGACATGATCTCCACGACGGCGGACCTGGAGCGGCTGACCACCCACCTCTTCCGTGGCCACCTGGTCCCGGAGCCGCAGCTGAAGGAGATGTTCACGGTTCCGTCGCGCATCGACGGGGCCACCATGAGTGCCGGGCTCGAGCGCTTCGAGTACGGCGGGCGGGTCTACTGGCTCAAGTCGGGCGGGCGGTACGGATACACGGCGGTCATGGCGGCCACCCGCGATCTCTCCCGCACGCTCGTCTACTCGGTCAACGCCACGGACGCGAAGGGCGAGGAGATGAACCCGGTCGCCCTGCGCATCGCGATGGCGGCGCTCAAGTAGTCGTCAGCTTCGTCGTCACGAGATGCACGTTCATCCCGCACGGGACGACCCCGTTCGGCGCCGTGAGCTTCTTCGCCCCGGTGAGGAAGGCCGCGCGCAGGGACTCCACGGTGGCCGCGTCGAGCGGGCCGACGTCATAGACACCCGCCAGGGCGTCCCACACCTGTTCCACCGGACCGCTCAGGTCGATGGGGACGGTCTCCCAGTCGACCGGGGCGAATCCGACCGGCGCGAGGACGCTGTCGAGCCCCGCACGGCTGCGGGTCCTGCGGTCCCCGAGAGCGGGGATGCGCTGCCCGGCGGGAGCCGTCTCGACCGCGGACCGCAACAGCCCGATGAACAGCTCGTACGCCTCACCGCCCACGGCGCCGCCGCCGATCACACACGTCAGCATGCCCCCGGGGCGCAGCACCCGGGCCAATTCCGCGGCCACCTGTTCCACCTCGCCCATCAGCATCAGCGCCATGTGGGAGACACAGGCGTCGAAGGTGTCGTCGGCGAAGGGAAGGTGCTGGGCCCGGCTCTCCGACAGCGTCGTCCCGGCGGGCAGCGGTCGGCGTCGCGCCAGCGCCAGGGCTTCCGGGGAGAGGTCCACCCCGGCCAGCCGCCGTCCCTCGGTCCGGGCGAGCAGTTCGAGCAACAGGCCGTCGCCGCAACCGAGATCCAGCACCCGACCGTGTCCGGCGACCCGGTCGCACAGCATCTCGTAGCTGGACCGGCCGTCCGCGGCGCGGCCACCGGCGAACGCATCCGTCGTCACCGCCGGCCGCTCGGCGTGGAAGGCCCGCAGGAACGCCTCTTGCGATGTCGTCGTCATACCCGCGAACCTATCCGCCGAGCGGGTCGCCAGGTCAGCGGCGTCCCCTGACGGCAATCACGGAAATCCCGGGAAACCGGGTCCGGAATGTCGAATTTCCTGGTTTTCCCCTGCCGTGGCTGGCCCCGGCCCGCAGGCGGCCCCGAAGGTGAGCGCCGTATCAAGCGATCGCGGTGCGGTGCGCCGCAGGGGGAGAGAGAGTTCCGTGAACGTCACGACAACGGCGAACGAGCCGCGGGAACGGCGGGCGGCCACGCTCGTCATGGCCTGCGTGGGCGTGTTCGTCGCGTATCTTCCGGTGACCACCGTCTCGGTGAGCCTGCCGACCATCCAGCGGGCGCTGCACACGTCGACCGCCCAACTGTCCTGGGTCTCGGACGCGTTCGTGCTGCCCATGGCCGCGCTGATTCTGACCGCCGGCGTCTTCGGCGACGTCCACGGCCGCAAGAAGGTCTTCCAGGCGGGTCTCGCGTTCAGCGCGGTGGGTGCGGCGATCGCGCTGTGCGCGCGGTCGGTCGAGGTCCTCTGGGTGGGCCAGGCCTTCGCCGGTCTGGGCGCCGCCGCGCTGCTGCCCACGACGCTGGCGCTGATCAGCCACGCCGTGCCCGACCACCGCGAGCGCGGCAAGTTCGTCGGGTTGTGGGCCACGGCCCTGATGGCGGCGCTGGCCGTCGGCCCGGTGATCGCGGGACTCATACTGGAGCACTTCTCCTGGCGCTGGATCTATCTGCTGCCCGTCCCCGCCTCGCTCCTCGCGATGGCCTTCGCGGTCCGGCTGGTGACGGACTCGCGCGCCCCCGGGTCACGACGTCTGGACTGGCCTGGCCAGATCACCGCCGCGGCGGCGATCACCGCGCTGGTCTACGGCGTCATCGAGGGCGGCGCCGGCTCCTTCACCGACGTGAAGGTGATCGTGGCCCTGGTGGCGGCGGCGGTCGCGGCCGTCGCGTTCGTCCTGGTGGAGCGGCGCAGTGACAGCCCGATGCTGGACCTGACGCTCTTCCGCAGCCCCGCCTTCACCGCCACGACGCTCGTCGCCATGATCAGCTTCCTGGGCCTGATCGGCTTCTTCTTCGCCCTCAGCCTCTACTTCGGCATGGTGCAGCAGCTCAGCACCCTGGAGGCAGCGGCCCGGATGCTGATGGTCACGCTGATGTGCATCCTCGTCGGGGCACCGGCCGGACGGCTGATGCACAAGGTGTCGCCCCGCGTCCTGATCACCGGTGGGCTGCTGGTGACCGCGGCCTCGCTGCTGTCGCTGACGTCCATCGACGCCGGTACGTCGTTCGGTTCGCTGGCCTGGCGGCTGGCCCTGCTGGGCCTCGGCCTGGGCTTCGTCATCACTCCCATGACGGCAGCGGCCGTCGCCTCCGTACCGCTGCGCCAGGCCGGTATGGCGGCCGCCGGGAACAGCGCGTTCCGGCAGGTCGGCGGCGCGCTCGGCCCGGCCGTCCTCGGCGCCGTGCTGTCCACCAAGGCCGTGCACACCCTGCCGGGCCACCTCACCGACGTCGGTCTGCCCGCGACGACGGTACGGAGCGTCACCTCCGCGGTGGACGCGAACGGCCTGGGCGCGGTCGCGAGCATGAACCTGGGCGCCGACCGGGGCCGTGCCCTGGGCGCCCTGTCCGAAGCCTTCCTCGACGGCCTCCGCCTGTGCCTGATCATCGCCGCGGTGCTGACCCTGGTCGCCGCGGCGGTCGGTGCCGTCCTGCTGCGCAGCCCGCGCCGGCCGGCCACCGGGCCGGTG
>NZ_JBEYFS010000448.1:0-3625 GCF_040634475.1 Streptomyces sp. NPDC007095 | reverse complement strand
ACCGGGTAACGGTGCCCCCTATACGACGGCGACGCGCTCTCCACGGACGATCCCCCTCCACCACGACCAACCAGAAGATCATCCCACCCAGTCAGCCAACGTGACAGCGCCCTCTCGGCCTGTCTGCCGGAAGGGTCTTCGACCACCCTTATGGGCGAGCCTGCCTGGTCGGCGGTGGGGCAGGTGCAGGCGATGGGATTCCTCGAGAGCGGTGAGCGCGTGATGGAGCGGTGGACAACGAACCTGTGGGGCTTCTTGCTTCCCGCTAAGCAGGAGCGGGGCGAGGCCGTGGCCATGCTGCTGCGGCAGTGTGACGACAACGCCCTGATCGTCGGTCGGCAACGGGTCGTGGTGCCCAACGCCTTCGTGATCGAACTGCTCCCGGAGATCCACCAGCAGCTTTCGGAAAGCGCGTGGCCGGTGGAACCCGTCCTGGTCAACCAGGTGCGCCGCCACGCCGCCGAGCAGGGCTATACCTTCGCTGGTCCGGTCGTCGTCGACCTGCGCCCCGCGCCAGGCGATGCGACCTTGCGGTTCCACATCCACAGCCGCATCACTCCAGCCGAAGAGCAGCCGCAACCCATGGGGGCTCACACGACGCGCTGACCACCGGTCCAGCCCCAGGTGCGACTTTTCCCGGATGAACTGGTCTGTCCGGGGCGGACGGGAAGAATCTGAGTGCCGAGCCGCCGGAGACCGTGATGGATCATTCTCCCAACGAGGACCTCGTGAGTCCTCCTTGGGGCGGCAGCGATTTGCGCGGCGGGGGTGGTGCGGCGCCTTCTTCGCGGCCGGTGAAGAGTCCCACGAGGGCGCGGACGGGCAGGCCGGCTTCCGCTGGGTGCCGGAACGATCCGTCCAGGTGGAGGGTGTACTGATTGCGTCGCCCGAGCCGTTCCCGATGCAGGTAGTCGGCTTGTTCAAGGTCGGTCACGATGGCCAGGGCGGTGCGTTCGGTGATCCGGCATGCTGCGGCGATGTCCCGTAGCCGTGCGGCCGGGTCGCGGGCAATGGTCAGCAGTACCCGTGCATGGCTGGTCAGGAAGGTCCACCGTTCAGCCTGGTTATTCATCCTGCTCAGCGCCCTTCACCACCCTTGTCGGTGGATTCGCCGCGGACACCTGTCCACAACTGCCGGAAATCCGGCTCACCTATTGTCCCGGACAAGGTGCTGTGCCGCAGCCGATGCGACGGTTGCCGTTGGTGTCCGCAAAAAACGAAGTTGCCCGGAACGCTTTGCGTTCCGGGCAGCATGCGTGGGCGGCAGCCGCGAAGCTCGCGGGTAAGTTGCAGGTCTTTCGCCGTCTCAGGCCGCGGCCGTTGGGTTCGCTGACTCGGCGGCGCGGCGGTATTCGGCGTTGATGCGCTGGGCTTCCTCAAGCTGGTCTTCGAGGATGACGATGCGGCAGGCGGCCTCGACGGGGGTGCCGTGGTCGACGAGCTCCCGGGCGCGGGCGGCGATGCGCAGCTGGTAGCGGGAGTAGCGGCGGTGTCCGCCCTCGGAGCGGAGCGGGGTGATGAGGCGGGCTTCGCCGATGGCGCGGAGAAAGCCCTGGGTGGTGCCGAGCATCTCGGCAGCCCGGCCCATGGTGTAAGCGGGGTAGTCGTCGTCATCGAGCCGGCCGAACGAGTCGTCTGCTGTCATTGCACCTCTCTGTGGAACGCGTGGAGGGGCCCTGGTGCCATTGGCACCAGGGCCCCGAAGGAACTGCTACACCATCTGCCGGCCCTGATACTGCACCGGCCCTCTCTTTCCGCACCAGCTCACGGGGGATGAAAGCGTGTGCGGGGATCGCGGATGCGTGACCGGAGACCACCTACCTATCGATGTCCTGCGGTACCCGGGCTCAACACCGCCCGGGCGATCCTGATGGCGCCTGGCTCCTCCGTTCTTCCCTCTGGGATCAATCACTTACTGAGCGGGGACTGCGTACTGCTGGTACTGCTCTACTGCGTACTGCTGGTGATGCGAACTACTCAGTGGCCTGCGACAGCACCACTCTTCGGCAGCCAGCCCCGTCGCCCGTCCTGCATCTGCTCTGGCTTAGAACCCCACTGCCGAACTTCCCGGTGCGCGCGCCCGCAGCCGACGCCTTCACCGAGGTACTGCTTACTGACTTCACTGCTGGGTACCACGAACTGCCCTTACGGGTGGTGCCACTGCGGTCCTGCTCACGGCGGCCCCTGATCACTGCGGGCCACCCGGTCCGGTCGTCAGTCCCGTCGCCGTCCTGCAACAACCCTGGCTCCGAAACTCCACCACCGCACCGTCCTGCGCACTGCAACTACATGCTGCTACCTGGCAGTTCGTGTCTGCCGGGTCCTGCTGTCTTCCTGGCTACGAGAGAAACCATAACCAAGCCACAACCCAATGTCTACTCTGGCCAACATAGATTTCCGCACGGCCCGTGAGAAGGTAATCGAGCTCGAACAACCACGGCCGCTCCCCCGGCACCGCCGCGGCGCAACACAGGGAGCAGTGCGAGCCGCGCCGAGTTCAGGTCGCTACCCTCACCAGCCGCCGTACCCCGTGGACGCGAGCCGGGACGGGCTGCCGCGCGCCGCCCACTGCGCCGGACGCCAATCCGGCCCGGCACGATCTATGGCGACGTCACCGTCCCATCCCGACAGCGGAGAGAGAGTTCCGTGGCCAGCGAACCGAGTCCCCAGATGTCAGTTGAGCTTTCGAGGCGGGCGGGCCACTATGCCGCTGCTGTCGCCGAGTGCCTCCTGGAAGCGGATCTGCCGGTGACCGGGATTCAGAGTTGCGGTCCCTGGCGCGACACGGACGGCGAGTACCTCGACGTCGAGGCCGCCATCTCGTTCTCGCAGGCATTCCAGGATCAGCATGGCGGGGGCGACAGCGGGCTCCACTGGGCGGCCACGTCCGGCTGGTGTCTGTACACCGCCGGCAAGGAGGACCGGTACCTGTCCGGTGTCCGGTGGCCCGGGGCCGGCCTGCTTCCCGAACCTCGGCTCGTCGCGGCCTTCGTCGACGCTTTCCGTCTCGACCCGGCCAGGGCCGGCAGCAGCGAACAGCCGTCCTACCGTCAGGAGGGCCACGACTTCCCCATGCTGCTGGACAGCCTGGCCCCCTACCTTCCCGCCCAGCCCTACCTGTTCGAGGAACCCCAGGTCCGCTTCGCCGACCTGCACAGGCGCGCCTACGAAAACCGCGTGCGCCGGGCGCTCGTCTCCCGCGCCTCCGACCCTCTGACCCACCTGTACCTCCGCCAGGGTGAGCTCACAGCCCTCCTGCACCTTCTCGAGTACACCGAAAGCACCAACCCCAGTGCTCTCAACAGACTGCTGTCCGCCGACCTCAGCGCCCGCGCAGGCCAGCCCCCCGAAGCCGCAGAAACACACAAGAGGGCCCTCCAGGAAGCGGACCACCGCCGCCGACAAGAACCATGACCCCAGGCGGGGAGCGAAGAGGCAAACCCGGCGGTCGCCGCCAGCTCTCTACGCCGCCTCGACAGCCTTCTCCAGGTACTCCCTCGCGGCCCTAGTAGGGCTTGGTCAGGTCGGTTGGGGTCTGTACGCTCACCGGTGTAATTGATGATCATGGAAGAGACATCAAGTGACTGACACCGTGACCGAGTCCGTGGCCGCCGATGACCTGGCG
>NZ_JBEYFS010000447.1:0-3657 GCF_040634475.1 Streptomyces sp. NPDC007095 | reverse complement strand
GCCGGACGCGGCGCAGGGCCTCTTCGATGATCGGGTCGGAGTCGCCGTCGTTCCGTGCGATGCTGAGCTGCATCAGGTCCTCCAGTCAGGTCCTGGACAGCCCCGGAGGGTTCCAAGTCGCCGGGGCTGTCGTGCTGTTAGAGCGGGATGGTCCTCCGCGCTCTCCACCGCTCACCGATCGCCGAAGCGGGCGGTGAGCGACTGGGCAGCGCGGGGCTGCTGGATCTAAGGGGCGCGGTAGCGCGCCTGTCGCCTTCTGCAGGCGGTGCCGGGTCGGTTCCCGGTGCGTCATGTCGAGCTGTGACGCGCGCCGTGGTTGGTACGGCGCCTCAGCTGCGGCTTCACTCCACCGGATTGGTGGGTGCGACGGGCAAGGTCGGGCCGCTGGGGACAAGGCTTCACCCGGCTTGTCTCGGGGGCGATCTGTCTCATCTCGCCACATGCTTTGGGGCCACGCTGGTCGATCCGCTTGCCATCCAGCCGGTGGTGCATCGTGCTGGTCAGCTCCCGGTCCTTCCCCACGTTCCCGGTCGCCCGGAAACGGCTTTGCCTCGCGTAGGGGGAGAGCAGGCGTGCCTCTCGCGCCAGCCCTGCATGATCACTATTCAGTTCTCAAGAGAACGGCCGCTGCCTTTCACACCCCGCGAGCGGGGCCCCGAGATCGGGGGGTCCGGGCGGTACATCGGGGACCGAGGGTCCGGCTCCCTCATCCGGCGCCGCCCTGGGGGCGGTTCCGGGTGGGGGAGCCGGGTCCGTGAGGACCCGGCGGTGGATCAGGCCGCGAGCGGCAGATGCTCAGCGGCAGAGGCCGGCGGCGCGGTGCGCAGCTGCGCGGCGTGGGGGATGAGCGCGTCGACCAGGCGCTCGCGGACCAGCTCGGTGATCGAGGGGTCCGTCGCGAGAATGTCCTCAGCTGCGGCCCTGCGCGCCGCGAAGTCGTGGGCGACCTGGGCCTGCGCGGCCTTCCGACCCTTCTTGAGGCTGGAGGCGGCGTCCCAGCGGGCCAGCTCGCACGGGGTGACGAACTCGTGCATCTCCAGCGGCGTACCGAAGGCGACATCCAGGTCCAGGTCGGCGAAGTCGGGGAGCGGCACCTCAACCGCCTCCAGGAGCGCGAGCGTCTCAGTGTCGAAGTTCTCGGTGGCGAGGCCAGCGGTGGGGCGGCTGATGGTGTTCATGAGGTGGAGTCCCTTCGGGTTGACGGGCTGTGCGTTCCCGAGAAGTGGCAGGTGGGGGGCGTTTGCCGACCGTCGAACCTTGTCGACATACCTAACTTAGCTGATACAGTCTGGGCCGTGTCAAGCGGTTCGTTGAGGAAGCTATGGAAGCTAGCTAAGTCGAGGGGGTCGACCTACGATGTCGCTCATGACCAACGAGGCCACGCAGCCGTACCAGCGAATCGTGCAAGGCGTACGAGACAAGATCCGCTCGGGACGACTGCCTGCCGGCGAGAAGCTGCCCAGCACGCGGGAGCTGGCTGAGGAGTACGGCGTCGCGCCGGGCACGGTCCAACGCGCGCTCACCGAGCTGCGGTCGGCAGGGCTGATCTACTCCCACCAGGGACGCGGATCGTTCGTCACCGAAACGGCGAACGAGACCAGCGAGGACTCGACTGCCCGTGCCCTCAAGGCACTTGAGGCGCAGGTTGCAGACCTGGCCGCGCGCCTCGAAAGGATCGAGAAAGGCCGCGATGACTAACGCTGCTGTCCTCATCTCGATCCGCATGTCCATAGCTCCCTGATCGGTCTCGGCTTCGCTAAGGAAGTTGTAGGCCCGATCACGGAGCGCGTTCTAGGACTGACATGTGTCCAGCGGCTGGACACATCGATAGGAGACATGGAGGGGGATCAGCGTGGCGCAGAAGCCGAACGTTCTGACCCCGGAGGCATCGCCCCTGGATCGCTTCGGCTACACGGTTCGAGACCTCCGCGAGCGGAGCGGCCACACCCTGCGGAGCCTTGCGGAAGCCACCTTCTGCTCGTACTCCAAGCTGTGGAAATGGGAGAACGCGAAACGCGCTCCGAAGTACCGCTCGGAGGTCGAACAGCTGGACCGTGTACTCAACGCCCAGGGCCTGCTGATCGAGTTATGGCAGCGCATCGGCACGGACGGATCCCCGCAGGATCATGTGTCCGTTTCAGGGCTCCATGTGTCCGAATCATCTGTGGACCTGGCCACGGCCGCATCCCAGCGGGCAACGTCGGACGATGAGGGGATCTTTGTCCCCGCACGTCTACGGGATGGATCGGTGGTTTTCGTGGCACTCGATCGACGCGCGATGCTGCGTGGCGGGATGGGGCTCGGTGCAGCAGCTGCACTGGGCGGCGGGACACCGGCAGCCGCCAGCTCGCTGCCGGGCCTGACACGGCCTGCACGGTCGGCTGCCGCCTACAGCGGCACACCGGTGGAACACTTCCAGCGCGCACGCCGCCTGCTGATCGATAACGACAACCTCCTCGGACCCGGCCGAGCCATCGCGGCCGCGCGCCAGCACATCGAGGACATCAAGCATCTGCGTCAGGACGCGAAGGGCACGGACCGCCAGGCCCTCATGGAGCTCCAGACGCAGTACGCGGAGTTCGCTTCCTGGCTCTACCAGGACTTGGGCGACTTCGACAGCGCACAGTTCTGGCTTGACCGAGCGTTCCAGTGGAGCCACACCGTCGGGGACGGTGACCTGACCTCATATGTGATGGCACGCAAGGCACAGCTCGCTGGCGAGATGCGCGACCTGGTCGACGTCGTCGATCTCGCTGAAGCCGCGCAGCGCCTGGCCCGTCCCCGCAGCCGACTCGCCGCCGTCGCCAGGACTTACGAGTCGTACGGGCACGCGCTGCGCGGCGAGTCGACCGACAGCGAGCGCGCCATCGATGACGTACGCAACGCTCTCGACCGCGTCTCCGGCGACACAACCCCCTGGGGCGTGTGGCTGAACGAGCAGTACGTGGAGGTGCACCGGGCGCAGGGCCTGGAGGTGTTGGGCAAGCACGCGGAGGCCGCGGAGGTCTTCACCAGCGCCATCAAGGCACTGCCCGACGGTTACCACCGCGACCGGGGCGTCTACCTGGCTCGGGCCGCTGTGGCCCACGCCGGTGCTGGCGCCCCTGACGAAGCGGCCGCGGTCGGCCTTCAGGCCCTGACCGTAGCCAACGACACCGGCTCAGGCCGGATCGTCAGAGAGCTCACGCGTCTCGACAAGGCACTGGTGCCCTGGCAGCGCCAGCCCGAGGTCGCGGAGTTCCGCGCGCACTTCGACGGCATACTCGCCCACGAATCCTGAGCAGAACGGATCACACCACCATGACCACGCGTCCGTACGTCATCCTCTCCGCTGCCATGTCAGTCGACGGCTACCTGGATGACGCCAGCCCCGAGCGGCTGCGCCTGTCAAACGCCGCAGATTTCGACCGTGTCGACCAGGTCCGCGCGGAGTCCGACGCCATCCTCATCGGCGCGACGACCATGCGGAAGGACAACCCGCGCCTCCTGGTCAACAGCGAGGAACGCCGTGCTCAGCGCGTCGCCGACGGAAAGCCGGCCTACCCGCTCAAAGTCACGGTCACCCGGACCGGGGACCTCTCCGCAGACCTCAATTTCTGGCACCACGGCGGGGAGAAGTTGGTCGTCACAGTCGACGAAGCGGTGGAGAAGGTGGGC
>NZ_JBEYFS010000446.1:0-3729 GCF_040634475.1 Streptomyces sp. NPDC007095 | reverse complement strand
CCCGGCACCCGGGTCACCGTGCTGATTCCCGAGGTCGAGCCGGACCGGCTGTGGCAGCGGCTGCTCCAGAACCAGCGGGGCGCGGTCGTCGCCCATGCGGTGCGCCGTGACACGGACGCGGTGATCTGCCGGCTGCGGTTCCGCATCTCCTGATGCGGCCGCCTCGACGGCCCGCACCTCGCCGGTGCGGGCCGATCGCGTCTTCAGGCGGCCGGGTGGATTAGTTCCCCCGGTGGACGTGTCGGGCGTAAGAGTTCCGTCAAAGGCGTACGGACTGCCGTAAGAGAGGTGTCAACGGCGGCCGAATCCGGCCACGGAGGCGCTTTCCTCTAACAGTCCGTTCGATCCGAACCTCATCTAGGAGTTCGCGATGGCCGATCTGGCCTTCGTCGTCACCACGATCGCGGTGTTCGCGCTGGTGGCCCTCGTCGCCAAGGGGGTGACGAAGCTGTGACCGCCGAGAACATCGTCGGCCTGGTCGTGGCCGTCGCCCTGCTGGGCTATCTCGTCCTCGCCCTGATCTTCCCGGAGAGGTTCTGAGAAGCGATATGAGTCCCGTTCTTGCCGGTTTGCTCCAGCTGCTCGCTCTGATAGTGGCACTGGGGCTCGCCTACGTCCCGCTCGGCGACTACATGGCCAAGGTCTACTCCTCGGACAAGCACCTGCGCGTCGAGAAGTGGATCTACAAGGGCATCGGCGCCAATCCGAACACGGAGATGCGCTGGCCCGCGTACCTGCGCGGTGTCCTCGCCTTCTCCGCGGTCAGCGTCCTCTTCCTCTACCTGCTGCAGCGCCTCCAGGGCCACCTGCCCGGCTCGCTCGGCTTTGCCGCCATCGACCCGGATCAGGCGTTCAACACCGCCGCGTCCTTCGTCACGAACACCAACTGGCAGTCGTACTACGGCGAGCAGGCCATGGGCCACGTCGTGCAGACCGCCGGTCTGGCGGTGCAGAACTTCGTCTCGGCCGCGGTCGGTATCGCGGTGGCCGTGGCGCTCGTACGGGGCTTCTCGCGCTCCCGCACCGGTGAGCTGGGCAACTTCTGGTCGGACCTGGTGCGCGGCACGATCCGCATCCTGCTGCCGCTCTCCGTCGTCGCCGCGATCGTGCTGGTGGCGTGCGGTGCGATCCAGAACTTCTCCGGGATTCACTCGGTGGGCCAGTTCATGGGCGGCTCGCAGCAGTGGAACGGCGGTGCGGTCGCCTCGCAGGAGGCCATCAAGGAGGTGGGCACCAACGGCGGCGGCTACTTCAACGCCAACAGCGCGCACCCCTTCGAGAACCCGACCCCGTTTACGAACCTGTTCGAGATCTTCCTGCTGCTGGTCATCCCGTTCGCGCTGACCCGCACTTTCGGCCGCATGGTCGGATCGATCAGGCAGGGCTACGCGATCCTCGCCACGATGGCCACGATCTGGCTCGGCTTCATCGCCCTGATGATGTGGACCGAGTTCGCCCACCACGGCCCCGCGTTCGACATCGCCGGCGGTGCGATGGAGGGCAAGGAGAACCGCTTCGGTGTCGGCGCCTCGTCGATCTTCGCGGTGTCGACCACCCTGACCTCGACGGGTGCGGTGGACTCCTTCCATTCCTCGTTCACGGGTCTGGGCGGGGGCATCACGATGCTGGGCATGCAGTTGGGTGAGATCGCGCCCGGTGGTACCGGCTCCGGTCTCTACGGCATGCTGATCATGGCGATCATCGCGGTGTTCATCGCGGGGCTCATGGTCGGCCGTACGCCTGAGTATCTGGGCAAGAAGATCGGCACCCGCGAGATCAAGTTCGCGGCCTGCTACATCCTCATCACCCCGGCGCTGGTGCTGATCTTCACCGCGGCGGCGATGGCCCTGCCCACCCCGGGCAACTCGATGACGAACTCGGGCGCGCACGGCTTCTCCGAGATCCTGTACGCCTACACCTCGGGCGCCAACAACAACGGCTCGGCCTTCGCGGGCCTGAACGCCGACACGCAGTGGTTCAACAGCACGATCGGCATCGCGATGCTGCTGGGCCGGTTCCTGCCGATGGTGTTCGTGCTGGCGCTGGCCGGTTCGCTCGCCGAGCAGAAGCCGGTCCCGGCCACCGCGGGCACCCTGCGCACCGAGAAGCCGCTGTTCACCGGCCTGTTGGTGGGCGCCATCCTGATCATCACCGGTCTGACCTACTTCCCGGCGCTCGCGCTGGGTCCGTTGGCCGAGGGGCTGGCGTCATGACCACACGTATAGACAACCAAGAGGACGCCGTGTCCACGACTACTCCCACTCGGGCGCCGCACAGTGATGTGCCGACCGGCCACAAGGACGAAGGCAAGGTCGGCGCCGGTCTGTTCGACCCCAAGCAGCTGATCAAGTCGCTGCCGGACGCCGTCCGCAAACTCGACCCGCGGGTGATGGTCAAGTCCCCCGTCATGTTCGTGGTCCTCGTGGGCTCGGTCCTGACGACGATCTTCTCCTTCAAGGACCCGGGTGACTGGTTCGGCTGGGCGATCAGCGCCTGGCTGTGGCTGACCGTGATCTTCGCCAACCTGGCGGAGGCGGTGGCCGAGGGCCGCGGCAAGGCGCAGGCGGACACGCTGCGCAAGGCCAAGACCGACACGGTGGCCCGTCGGCTCTCCTCGGATGGCAAGACCGAGGAGGAGGTTCCCGGTACCGAGTTGCGCGTCGGTGACCTGGTCGTCTGCGAGGCGGGTGACATCATCCCCGGCGACGGTGACGTCGTCGAGGGTGTGGCCTCGGTCGACGAGTCGGCGATCACCGGTGAGTCGGCTCCGGTCATCCGGGAGTCCGGCGGCGACCGCAGTGCTGTGACCGGCGGTACGAAGGTCCTCTCGGACCGGATCGTCATCAAGATCACGACGAAGCCCGGCGAGACCTTCATCGACCGGATGATCGCTCTGGTCGAGGGCGCGGCCCGGCAGAAGACGCCGAACGAGATCGCGCTGAACATCCTGCTCGCGTCGCTGACGATCGTGTTCCTGCTCGCGGTGGCGACCCTGCCGCCGTTCGCGGACTACGCGGGCACCCATCTCACGATGGTCGTGCTGGTGGCGCTGCTGGTCTGTCTGATCCCTACGACGATCGGCGCGCTGCTCTCGGCGATCGGTATCGCGGGCATGGACCGGCTGGTGCAGCGCAACGTCCTGGCCATGTCGGGCCGTGCGGTCGAGGCGGCGGGCGATGTGTCCACCCTGTTGCTGGACAAGACGGGCACCATCACGCTCGGCAACCGTCAGGCGTCGGAGTTCGTGCCGGTGACCGGGACGACCGAGGCCGAGGTGGCGGACGCGGCGCAGCTGTCGTCGCTGGCCGACGAGACGCCCGAGGGGCGTTCCATCGTCGTGCTGGCGAAGGAGAAGTACGGGCTGCGCGAGCGGCACCAGGGCGAGCTGGCGCACGCCGAGTGGATCGCCTTCACCGCCCAGACCCGTATGTCGGGTGTGGACGTCGACGGGCGCAAGATCCGCAAGGGCGCGGCCGGTTCGGTCATCACCTGGGTCCAGGAGCAGGGCGGCACGGTCTCCGAGGACGCCGACACCCTCGCCAACGGGATTTCGGAGGCCGGTGGTACCCCGCTTCTTGTCGCCATTGAGGATGGCGAAGGCGCTCGCGTCCTTGGCGTCATCCACCTGAAGGATGTCGTCAAGGAAGGCATGCGCGAGCGGTTCGACGAGCTGCGCCGGATGGGCATCAAGACCATCATGATCACGGGTGACAACCCGCTGACGGCCAA
>NZ_JBEYFS010000445.1:0-3781 GCF_040634475.1 Streptomyces sp. NPDC007095 | reverse complement strand
TCCGTGCCGGCTTCGAGGGGACCGGCCGCGGTGTCGAGGGTGATGGCGTCAGGCAACGGCGGCAGCCAGATCCGGCGTACCGGCGGGGCCGCGGTGGCGAGTTGGCCGACCATCACCGACATCACGGTCGGCCCGGTCTCGCGCTTGGTGGCGGCGTACTCCTCCGCGGCACCCTCATGGGGTGTGCCGAGCGTGTTGTACGTCGGATACGGCGAGGCGAGCGGTTCGTCGTCCAGCTTGTCGCGCAGGACGGGCCCGAGGTGGGCGCCGGAGACGTACCCGGCCTTGAAGCGTTCGTAGGTGGAGGTGTCGACCTTCAGATAGCCGAAGCCCGGCAGTGGCGGCAGGTGGAAGGCGTCGGTGGTGTCCAGTACGGTGCGCGACTCGTCGGCGGAGAAGGTCCGCAGGCCCAGGCGGTACGACAGGTACGTGTCCAGGCCCTTGAGCTTGCCGCCTTCGATGCGCTGGCTGGACAGCAGCAGGTGAACGCCGATGGAGCGGCCGATGCGGCCGATGGACAGGAACAGGTCGATGAAGTCCGGCTTGGCGGTCAGGAGTTCGCCGAACTCGTCGATGACGACGAACAGGTGCGGCAGGGGTTCGAGGTCCGGGCGACCGGTGGCGCGCAGGGCGGCGTAGTGGCCGATGTCGGCGATGTTGCCGGCGTCCTTGAGCACCTGCTGGCGGCGCTTCACCTCGCCGGCGAGACTGCTGTGGACGCGCTCGACGAGCCCGGCCTGGTTCTCCAGGTTGGTGATCACGCCTGCCACGTGCGGGAGGTCGGTGAACGGGGCGAAGGTGGCGCCGCCCTTGTAATCGACCAGGACGAGGGCCAGGTCTTCGGGGGAGTGGGTGGCGGCGAGCGCGAGGACGAGGGTACGCAGCAGTTCGCTCTTGCCGGAGCCGGTCGCGCCCACGCACAGCCCGTGCGGGCCCATGCCGAGCTCGGAGGACTCCTTCAGGTCCAGCAACACGGGCTCGTGACGGTCCGTAAGGCCAATGGGTACGCGCAGGAACGCTCGCTCGCCGCGCGGCGCCCACAGTCTTTCGATGTCGAGTGCCGCAGGGTCGTCGATGCCCAGCAGGCGGGGGAAGTCCACCGGCCCGGAGACGGGGGTCCCCTCGGCCGTGGACTCCGCCGACAACCTGACGGGGGCCAGCATCCGGGCCAGTCCCTCCGCGCCCGCGACGCTCACGGCGTCCGATGAGCCCGGCGTCACCGTCGATGTCTCGCGCAGGTCCTCCACGATGATCCGGTCGCTCTCGACGGTGACGCGGACCGCCACCTGATCCGGCTCGTGCACCTGCTGCTCCAGCAGATGCAGCACGGTCACGCCCATGTCCGGCAGATCGACCGCCGTGTCGGGGCGGGGCAGATCGGTGGCCGTCTCGCCGTACTCGTCGCTGACGACCAGCAGCCGACCGGTCATCCGCAGCGCGCCTCGGTCCGACAGTCCGCGCCGAACCTCCGCCGCGTACGAGGCCCGCTGCAGCAGATCATCGCGGCACAACGCGGCCAGCTGGGCCAGGCTCGGCGCGATACGGCGGGCGGCGACCGGACCATCGCGCTTGCCCGGATCGAGTACGTGAGGCAGCCACTTCGCCCACTCCCACGCGGCCAGCCGGTCGCGGGGTACGCCGAGCGCGACGGCCACGTCGTCCGGTGCGTGCGTGACCGCCGTCTGGACCAGCAACGCGCGAGCCACCCGCAGCACACCCTCGCGGTCCCCGACGACGCTGACGTTGCCCGCCCGGTCCAAGGGCACGGTGAGGGGGAAGTCCGTCGCCGTGCCGAACCGGTGCTGCAGGGCGCGGGCCTCGTTGAGCATGAACGGGTCCGGCGGAGTCAGGACCCCGCCCGCGCTGTTCTGCCCGACCACCAGCTCCTGCACCAGGACGTCTCCGGTGCCCACCCGTACCCGCAGGAAGTCCGGGTCCTGACGGCGCCGCTCCCACAACCGTGCCGGATCGCGCACCAAGTCGTACAAGGCCTCGGGCGGTGGATCGAGCAGCCGGGACTGCCGGCGCCGCTCCCGCTCGTCGGTGCCGAGCTCGTCGCGCAGTTCCTCCAGGTATTCGAGGTAGCGCTCGCGCTGGGTGCGCCGGGTGCGCTGTGCCTTGCCCCGCTGGGACAGGAACAGTGCCACCGCGCCGAGCAGCGCGAAGACCAGGACGATCGCGCCGAGCGCGGCGAACTGGCTGTTGCGGATGACGGTCATCATCACGACCGAGCTGATGACACCGGCCATCGGCAGCAGCGCGGTCGCCGCGTTGCCGATCTTCCCCTCGGGCAGGTTCGGCGGCGGCTCGATCGTGCGCGGCCGGGCGGGGGCGAGGGGGCGGGTGGAGCGCGCGGGCCGGTGGACGAGGTGCTGGGTCACGGACGGGCCTTTTCTCGAACGGGTCCTGAAGCCTGGTTCGTGCTCATCTCACCCTCACCGCACGGTGCATCGCCTCCGCGGCCAGGCGGACGGCGGCGTCCCGGGTGGCCTGGCCCAGCATGGCGGTGTGGATGGGGCCTCCCTGGGCCAGATGCCGGTCGTAGGGGAGCGGGACGACGGACACGCCCGTCTCTCGCAGGTGCGCGGCGGCCGTCTTCTCGTCGAGCGTGGTGTCGGGGGAGCTCGCGGACAGCGCCACGACGGTGCCGGCCAGGGCGGAGTGCGGCAGCTGGGCCAGCCAGTCCAGGACCTGCCGGGTGCCGTTGACGCCCTCCGCGGTCATTGGGGCGACCACCACCCGGGCATGCGCGGTGTCCATCGCCGTACGCGCCACTTCACCGGGCAGGGTCTCGCAGTCCACCACCGTCACCGCGAAGTAGCGCCGCAGCGCCAGTGTGACCGTGCGGTAGGTGCGGACGTCCATCGGCGCGCCGACGCGCCCCTGACTCGCGGGCAGCAGCCAGCCACCGTCGGCCACCGGAACCAAGTAGCCGGTGACGTCGGTGAGTTGCATCGCGGGGGTGAGGATCTGTGCGAGGTCCGCGCACGACCAGCGCACCGATTCGGCGCCCATCCGTACGGGGAGGGTGCCGAGTGCGGCATCGGCCTCCAGGGTGAGGACAGGGTCGTGTCGGTAGTGGTTGAAGGTGCGGCCCAGCAGGGCGGAGACGGTCGACTTGCCCACTCCGCCCCGGATGGACGTGACCGCGATGACCCGGCCGGTGGTGACCGGTTGCTGCAACTCCCGGGCGAGGCGTGTCTCTTCGGTGACGTCCTGCGCGGCTGACGAGGCGAGTTTGCGGAGCGTGCGTCCGGTGCGGCGGGACACGGAATCGCCGTGTTGGGGGCGACCCAGAGCGTGTGCCAGGCGGGGGTCGACGGTCGGCACGGACTCTGGGGTGTGCAGGGGAAGCCGGGGATCACGGGGTGACCGGACAGCGGGTTCCGGCTTCGGCGCCGGGGCGGCGTGCTGAGGGAAACCCTCAGCGGCGGTGGGACCCGTATCGGTGGGCGGCTCCGGGGCTGGGTGCGTCAGTTGAGGCCGCGCAGGGGGCTCGGTGGACTCGGAGGCGGGCCCGGCTGCTTCGTCCGCTGCATCGTGCTGCCCCAACTGCCGCAGCACATCCTGCTGCCAGTCCCCTCCCTGAGCCATGGAGTTATCCCTACGCGAAGGTGTCGAGCAGACGCCCGTACACACCGAAAGCCCCGATGACGAGGGGGACGAGGGCGATGACTCCCACCGACTCGAGCACGTCGCCGAAGCGCCGCAGCCGGATCCGCACATGCTCGGCGGGCTGCACCGCCAGCACCAACAGCGGCAGCACGGCCAGCGTGACGAG
>NZ_JBEYFS010000444.1:0-3808 GCF_040634475.1 Streptomyces sp. NPDC007095 | reverse complement strand
AGCTGGACGCCCGGGGGGTGGGATTACCCGGCCCACCAAAAGAAGGGTGGCCGCGGAGAGTTCCGCGGCCACCCTTCTTGTCGTGCGTTTTCCTGGAGCCCCCAGGAGTCCTACAGGGGCGTCAGCTGACCCGAGTCGGGCTGCTTCGGCAGCAACGAGGGTTCGTACGCCGCCGATCCTGGCTCCAGCGCCAGTACCGCGGCGACGGGGTGCTCGTCCGCGGTGCTCACCAGAGGTTCGGGCAGCGCCGGCTCCAGCACCGAGCGGGACAGCGTCACCACACCCCACGACGCCACGCCCGCGCCCACGGCCGCGAGCAACAGGCCGGCCGGGCCGCCCTGCAACTGCTCCCCGAGCAGGAAGAGGCCTATCGCCGCGGCGGCGACCGGGTTGGCGAGCGTCACGACGGCGAGCGGGGCGCCGAGACCACCCCGGTAGGCGGTCTGCGACAGGAGCAGTCCGCCCGCCGCGAAGGCGGCGACGAGCAGGGCCACCACGATCACCTGGGCGCTGAGCAGCGGGCCGGAGCGGTCCGTCACGGCCACGGTCACCGACTGCGTGAGCGCGGAGGCGACACCCGAGGCGAACCCGGAGGCGGTCGCGTGCCGCAGCCCCGGCCGGGCGCCGGGCCGCGACAGGATGCCGATCAGGGCGGCCGTCGTGGCGGCCACGCCCAGCGCCTGCGGCACGCTCAGCACATCGTCGGGCGCGGGCCCGGACGCCGTGACCAGCAGCGCGGACAGTCCGATCAGGGTGAGCGCGGTACCGCGCCACTCGACCGCGCTGACCCGCCGTCCGGCGACCCGTGCGCCGAGCGGCACCGCGGCCACCAGCGTGAGCGCGCCGAGCGGCTGTACGAGAGTGAGCGTGCCGTACTTCAGCGCGGCGACGTGCAGCAGCGCGGCGGAGGCGTTCAGTACGACGGTCCACCACCATGCCCCGCTGCCCAGCAGCCGCAGCGTGCCCGAGTCGGTGGTCCGGGAGGCGAGCCGCTCCTGGGCCACGGCCGCGGCGGCGTACGCCACGGCCGAGAAGAGCGAGAGGACCACGGCGGCGAGTGTGGCGTTCATCGTCTTGCCCCCACGAGCTCCGGTACGGATTCCTTTTCGCCAGCACCGCCGGCCCCGCCGGAATTCCCGGCTTCTGCGTCGGCTTCCCCGGACGCTTCGGCGGCGACGAGGCCGTGCGCCTCGGTCGCCCCGGCCCCGCGCGGCAGACGGACCACGGCCAGCGCGATGCCGAGCAGCGCGGTCGCCACGATCGCGTCGAGCCAGTAGTGGTTCGCCGTGCCGACGATCACCAGCAGGGTGAGCAGCGGATGCAGCAGCCACAGCCAGCGCAGGCGGGAGCGGGTCGCGGCGATCAGGCCGATCGCCACCATCAGGGCCCAGCCGAAGTGCAGCGAGGGCATCGCCGCGAACTGGTTCGCCATCTCGTCGGTCGCCGGGTGCGCCCCGTACACGGTGGGTCCGTACACCTGTCCGGTGTCCACCAGGCCCGCGGCGGCCAGCAGCCGGGGCGGGGCGAGCGGGAAGGTGAGGTGCAGAGCCAGGGCGGCGGCGGTGACCGCGGCCAGGACCCGGCGGGCCCACACGTAGTGGACCGGGCGCCGCAGGTACATCCAGACCAGGAAGGCCACGGTGGCCGGGAAGTGCACGGTCGCGTAGTAGGTGTTCGCGAGATGCACCAGGGTGTCGCTGTGCAGCAGCACGCCCTGTACGGAGCCTTCGCCCGGCAGGTGGAGCGTCCGCTCCCAGTCCCACACGCGGTTCGCGTTGCGGAAGGCCTCGGCGGTGTGGCCGTCGGCCAGCTGCCGGCCGACCTTGTAGACGACGAAGAGCCCTACGACGAGCAGGAGCTCACGTACGAGAGGGGGCCGTGCCGCGGTGCTGGGCGGCGACGGCCGCCGTATCGCCGCGGCCGGCTCAGGTTCTGCTTCCGCAGGCTCGGTTCGGGATTCCATCCCCCGGCCCCTTTGCTGACGGTGTTGCTTGGGGTGGTGCGCGGTGAGCCCAGGACAGAATCCACTCGATCACTCGAGATTCACTCGACAGCGGAGTGGGTCCTGTCCAAGGCTCATCGATACGGAAGTGTACCGATACGAAGGTGTACCGATACGCCACTGTACCGATACGGGTGCGTACCGGTACAGTGGCGTATCGATATACACTGTGTGAAGCGGAACACCAGGCGAGCCATCCACACGAGCGAGGAGATGAGCCATGACGTCGCAGGCCGCGGACGGACCGGAGACGGTCGTCGCCTCGCGCCGCTCCAAGATCACGCCCGAGCGTGAGCAGGAGTTCTACGACGCCGTGCTCGAGCAGATCCGCGAGTGCGGCTATGACTCGCTCACCATGGAGGGCGTGGCCGCGAGCACCCGGTGCAGCAAGTCCACGCTCTATCGCCAGTGGAAGACGAAGCCGCAGTTCGTGGCCGCCGCCCTGCGCGCCAACAGCTGTCCGCGCTTCTCTGGCATCGACACCGGCACGCTCGCCGGGGACCTGCGCGCGATGGCGCAGGCCGCGGGGAACTGGTCGGGCCGCGACAGTCAGCTGCACCAGGCGCTCGGCCATGCCGTGTTCCAGGACAAGGAACTGCAGGAGGCGCTGCGCGACGCGCTCGTCGAGCCCGAGATCGGCGCGGTCAAGGAGATCCTGGCCCGCGGGGTCGCCCGGGGCGAGGTCGCCGCGGACCACCCGGCGCTGGAGTTCATCCCGGCGCAGCTGTTCGGTGTGGTGCGGGTTCGCCCCGTGCTGGAAGGGCGGAACGCCGATGCGGCGTATCTCACACAATTCGTCGAGGCCGTCGTGATTCCGGCCCTCGGCCTGACCTGAGACTCAGGTCGCCGTCCGCGGGATGACCGGACGTCGGCCTGCTCGCGCCGCACCGTGGGGACGGGGGCGGCGCGCACCCCCCGGCCGGGTGGGGTTCCTCTTGAGCGGAGGGGCACCCCACCCGGCCGATCCATGTCCGGGGCTGGACTTGCGGGCTAGACGTTCTGCCCGTTGCCGCTCACGCCGGACGCCACCTTGATGCCCTTGGTGATGTCGTCGATCACGGACTCCTTGGGCGCCTTGGAGCTGACGTCGATGCCGAAGCGGACGACGATCAGTGACTTGGAGTCGGCGGGGGACGGGAAGACGAGCGATTCGACGTAGCCGTCGTCACCCTTGCTGGTGACGACCTTCCAGCGGACGAGGTAGCCCTTCTCGCCGGCCACGGTGACCGCCTTGGAGGCGAGCTCCGTGTGCGAGGTGATCGTGCCGTAGCCCTTGCCGTACGACTCGGTGGCGTTCTTGGAGATGTCCTCCTTGGCCGCCGCCTCCGCCGTGGTGGACTTCAGTTTCTGTGCTGCGGCGGTTGCCGAGTACGCGCCGCCCCGCTGGCAGTCCTGCGAGGTGTCGCCGGGGCACTTGTAGGTGTCCTTGGTCGACAGCACGGCACCCGTCGTGGTGCTCCCGCCGGTCCAGTTGTCGGGCACGGGCATGCTGATGCCGCTGATCAGATCGGTGGCGTAGCCGTCCTCGAGCTGTGGCTGCCCGGACCGGCCCGGTGCCGGGGTCTGGCCCCCGGAACCGCCCGAGCCCCCGGAGCCTCCGGGAACGCCGCCCGGTCCGCCCTCGATGCCCCCGTTGCCGCCGCCCTGCCCGCCGAATCCGCCCTGGCCGCCGTTCTGCCCGCCGGAGGCCTGGGAGGTGGCGCTGTTCCCGCCGTTGCCGTCGCTCTTGGTCAGGGCGTACACCCCGCCCCCGATGCCCGCGAGGACCGCGATCGCGGCGGCGACGGCTATGCCGGTGTCCGTCGC
>NZ_JBEYFS010000443.1:0-3877 GCF_040634475.1 Streptomyces sp. NPDC007095 | reverse complement strand
CGCGACGACCTCGCGGATCGGGAACCAGATCGAGGAAACCGGACAGACAGACCGCGTCCGCCAGCGGAGCCGGAGCAGAAGTCCGGGCCAGTTGTCCCAGCGGAGCGGGCATGAGAGAAGATGCAGGTGCAGGCACGGACTCACCAAGTGTTCATGGGACTTCGACACTCACATGATCACTGAGACCGTGCCTGCACTGCGTTCTCCGTGCCCGAACCGGGACGCTCCCCCTACTTCACGACAACTCCAGCGAACCGGATGATCTTCGATCTTGCAAGGGCCCCTGGGCAGACCGGTCTCAGACTCCAGCCAGTACCACTGACCGGAGGGGTTGCACTCCAGGAACCACCATTGCCCGTCTTCGCCTACGCAGAAGTCGAAAGTCCCGAAAACGAGCCCGAAGTGGTCCAGGTAGCGGTGAAGCGCCTGCTCAATCTCCGGCGGTGGCTCGACGGGGGTGTACGTCAGGCGGTCGTAGTCGGTGCGCCAGTCCAGGACGTCGGAGTCGATGCGGACACAGAACGACTGGGAGCCGATGACGGTCACGCGCACGTCGGCAGTCTTGAAGACGCGTTTCTGGAAAAAGTGCACTGTGCTGGACACGCTCTCGGCGATTACCTCGGCGATCTTGACGACGGACGGGGCGCCGTCGATTCGGTACACAGGGTTGTGCAGCGGCTTGCAGCACCTGCTACCACCCTGCTACCATACGGATGTGACTACCGCGAAGAAGCAGACGCAGGTCCGGCTGGAAGAGGACGTGCTCGCCGCCGGCAAGGCCGCCGCGGCCGCCCGCAGGCTGGACTTCAACAAGTACGTGGAGCGGCTCATCATCGAGGACACCACCGGTGCCCGCGCCGCCGGCATGGCTGCGGCCCAGCGGCTCATCGATGAGTACGGCACCTTCCTCGACGATCTGGAGCGGCAGCTCGACGCCCCATACGCCGAGCCGCAGCCGGGCGCTGCCGCGTGATCCTGCACGTTGACGAATCCTGGATCCTCGAAGTGGCGGAACGGGCCGGTCATCGCGACCCGGCCGCCGACGATTACGGCGTCCCCATCGCCGCCGTCGCTCGCCACCGCGGCGAACTCCTCGATACACCCGTGTACGACGGCGCCTACTCCCGCGCCGCCGCCCTCGTACACAACCTGGGCCGCTGCCGCTGGCTGGAGCGCTCCAACCTCACCGTCGCCTGCGCCGTCGCCGTCATGTATCTCGAGGCCAGCAACATTCCCGTGAACCCCACCCGCGAACAGCTCACCGCACTCGCCTACGAGCTGAACAACCCGCGCTGCACCACCGACCGGATCGCCTCCTTCCTGCGCACCTGGAAACCCTGAACGGAACCGGGCGACGATCACCTGGTGCGTTCGCTGAAGATTGAAGGGGCACCCGCCGTCCGACGGCCGCTGCCCCTCTCTTCTTGCCCGAACTCCTTCGGCGGCAACTGCCGCGCGACGCTGCCCTGCCTCTCCCCTTCTTCACCGCTGCGACGGCAAGGTGCTGCCTGCCAGCGCTGCACGGCCGCGAAACCGGCCCGTCGTCGGCCGACTACCGGCGGCCAGGACGCCCGGTGCGGAGACTGCGTCGTCGACGTGCAGAGACTGGTGACCTGCCAACGCCACTCTGTTCGATCCGGGAAGTCGCTCTCCGGCGCGCTGCACTCACCCGGGGAGCCGACGTCCGTATTGTCATACGCGCCCGGCTCGCTGACAGGACGGCAGGGCATGCGGTCCCGCGCTCCGTTCGCACGCCGCGCGGGACCGCCCCGCACACCGCGCCTCACCGTCACCGCGTGTCCGGCGCGTGGCGCATTTTCGCCTGCGAGAGCCGTTTCTGGAGCAGTCGGCAAGACCCAGTTGGCCCGGTCTTCGGTTCGCAAGTCTGGCCGCGTGACCACCCCATGCTCCCACCCGGCCTTACGTGGTTCGGGCGTTGAAAGATCGATGACTGACCAGGCCCCGGACCAAGGCCGACCGGGTCCTCGCCCCGGGTGAAGGCAGCCATCGCGTCGTTGTGGTCGTACAGGCGCAGGTCGAGACCCCGGTAGAAGGTGCCGCTGTGGGAGGGATCGCCGGGGTTTCCCAGAGATCCGGCGTGCAGGCGTGTGGTGAACGCGGATGACCTGGGTGCTGCCGCCGCGGGGCCAGAACAGGACGGCGGTGTCCATGGTAATGGGCGGTATGGCGGTCCCCTGAAGTCGCTGAAGAAGTGGGGTTCTACGGGCGGGTGTCGATGATCAGCGGTTGTCCACCGGACAGGCGGCCGGGCCGGTAGCGCTCGCTGGGGTCCTGAGGCGAGCGGACCGTGACGGCGAGGACCTGGGCGAGGTTGTGACGGTCACGCAGAGCAACCGGTCGGCCGAGGACCACGGTGCGGGTGGCGGGGTGGAGGGTGTAGGGCAGCCCGGTGTGCCCGATCTTCGCCAGGTGCTGGTCGACGTCCGTCTCGGTCACGGGGCGCTGCCTGGGGACGGCGTTGCGGCATCGGCCGCGCTGGGCGGCCGGGCAGCGGTTGGCGGTCAGACATGTCGGTGTGTCCAGGACGCCGGCGCGGTCGGCGCCTGCGAGGACGTACACGAGGGCGCAGCTGTTGGTCTGGAAGACGGGGTGGCTGGCGTAGCGGTCGGGCAGGTGGTGGAGCCAGTCCCAGGTGGTCCGGGGCCAGACGGAGTCGGCGGCTTGCGGGTCCAGATGCGGATCGGCGAGCTCCGGCCACAGACCGGTGATCTGGTCGAGGGCGGTGGGTTTGACCTTCGTGCCCACCGCGACCGTGCATGCGGAGTACCGGGCGGCCCAGTCCATGACGTGCTCGATGACGTCCGGGGTGCTGTTCTGCGGGAGGGCGGGCCGCCAGTAGTGGATCACGGGGACGCCAGCCGTGTGCAGGCGGGGGAAATTGGTGCGCAGCGCGGCGTGGTCGATGCCCTGCTCGATGGCGGGGCCGAGGCCCGAGTAGCTGAGGTAGACCAGGATGGACAGTCCGGCAGCCTGGTTGCGGGTGATGCAGGCGACGACGTCGTCCGGGATCGCGCACTTGGTGATCAGGCAGACCGTGTTGCGGACGGCGGAGGCGCTCAGGATGTCGAGCAGAGCGGTCAGGTGCGCGCGGGTGGCGGGGGTGGCCAGGGCGTCGGTGCAGGTGTAGAGCGCCAGGACCACAGGTTGGGGTGCTACGGGCGCTCCCTCGGGGTCGGCCGCTTGCCGTGGCCGGGCGGCCCGAAGGGAGCGGCGGATCAGGTCGTGGTGGTGCTCTCGGTGCCGGATGCGGGGTCCTGGCCGTCGCCGAGCTCGCGGGCGAGGCGGCGCAGGACGGGCCCGTACTCCGGGTGGGTCAGGGCGGAGGCGAACTGGGCAACGAGGTAGTCGGCCGGGTTGCCGGTGTCGTACCAGCGGCCCTGGATGACCTGGCCGTACACCGCGCGGCTGGCGGCGTAGGCGTTGATGGCGTCGGTCAGGTAGACCTCGCCTTTGCGGTGGTCGTACCAGCGCTTGGTCTGCTCGCGCAGTTCGTCGATGATGCCGGGGGTGATGACGTAGCCGCCGATGGCCGCGTACGAGGAGGGTGCGTCGGCCGGTTTGGGCTTTTCGACCAGGCCGGTGATGCGCAGCAGGCCGTCGTCCAGGTCTTCCTTGACCACGGGTACGCCGTAGCGCTGGGAGTCGGCGGGGTCCATGGGCATCAGGGCCAGTACCGGGCTGCTGATCGCTTCGTACGCTCGGATCAGCTGCTGGGCGCGGGGCACGTCGGCCACGAACACGTCGTCGGGCCAGAGCACCAGCATGGGCACTGTCACGTTGTTGGGTGTGTGGAGATCTGGCGGCGTGTCAGGGTGTGGTGTTGCTGGGTTCCGGGCCTTTGGTCAGACCGTGGTGG
>NZ_JBEYFS010000442.1:0-3891 GCF_040634475.1 Streptomyces sp. NPDC007095 | reverse complement strand
CACCAGGCGGCCGTCGAGCCGGGCAGCACGCCGGCCGGACAGGGGCCGCTGGACAGCAAGGGGGTGCCGGAGACCGGCCCGGCGTCCGTGAGCCGCGAGCCCCGGGGCGAGCGGTCGACGAGCGCGACGCCCAGTTGCCGTTCCATGGAACGGATCCGGCTGCTGGCCGCGGGCTGGGTGATCCCCAGTTCCCGCGCCGCCCGCCCGAGACTCCCGAGCCGCGCCACCGCGAGCAGCAGCTCCAACGCCCCGAGGTCGGGCACCCGATGCGCGATCCCGACCGCGACCGGTTCCGGTTCCCCCGACCGGCCACCTTCCTGCGATCTCTCAGCACTCACACCCATAAAGCCAGCTTATGCCCCCATAGACCCGTACTCCCTGGTGGGGACCCGGCGGGCGCGCGACCGTGGACGCATGGTCACCGCAGCCCAGCCCCTCCTGTCGACCCCCGCCGCCGAAGTCGGACACCCGCGCGTCACCGCCGTCCGGTACCTCGGCCCGAACTGGTACGCCTCCGTCATGGGCACCGCGATCGTGGCCACGGCGGGCGCCGGACTCCCCGGCGACGTCCCGGGCCTGCGAACCGTCTGCACGGCTGTCTGGGCCCTCTCGGCCCTGATGCTGGTGACCCTGCTCGGCGCACGCGCGCTGCACTGGACGCACCACCGCGACCAGGCCCGCGCCCACCTCCTCGACCCGGCCATGGCCCCCTTCTACGGCTGCCTGGCGATGGCCCTGCTGGCCGTGGGCGGCGGCGCCCTCGTCGTGGGCCTGGACTGGATCGGGACGCGGGCCGCGGTCGCCCTGGACGCCGTACTGTTCACCGCCGGTACGGCCGTCGGGCTCGCCGCCGCCCTGGCCGTCCCGTACCTGATGGTCGTGCGCCATCGCATCCGCCCCGACCAGGCCACGCCCGTCTGGCTGCTCCCCATCGTCGCGCCCATGGTGTCGGCCGCCCTCGGACCGCTCCTCGTGCCCCACCTTCCGCCGGGCCAGCCCCGGGAGACCCTGCTTCTCGGGTGCTTCGCGCTGTTCGGGCTGAGCCTGCTGGCCACCTTCGTGATGCTGCCGGTGATCTTCGGCCGGCTCATCACCGCGGGGCCGCTGCCGCTCGCGCTCACTCCGACGCTGTTCCTCGTGCTCGGTCCGCTCGGCCAGTCCACGACCGCGGTCGGCAAGTTCGCGGACTTCGCGCCGGGTGTCGTGCCGGCCCCCTACGACCAGGGTTTCGGAATGCTCGCCGTCCTCTACGGCGTCCCCGTGCTGGGCTTCGCACTGCTGTGGCTGGGCCTCGCCGGCGCGCTGGTGGCGCGGGCCCGCCGGCAGGGCATGGGGTTCGCGATGACCTGGTGGGCGTTCACCTTCCCGGTGGGGACCTGTGTCACCGGCGCCGAGGGCCTGGCCCGGCACACCGGACTGGTCGCGTTCGACTGGCTCGCGGTCGGCCTGTACGCGCTTCTCGTGGCCGCCTGGTGCGTGGCCGGCGTCCGCACCGCGCGCGGTCTCGTCAGCGGCGAGCTGCTCGCAGCGCCGCGCTGAGCAGGCTCGGCGCCTGCGCCAGTGACGGCCCGTACCAGGTCAGCAGGCGGCCGTCGACGAGCGCGCAGGGCACGCCCTCGAACGCCTCGGGTCCGTCGTCGGCGGTGAAGCGGTACGGCTCGTCGGGCAGGACCACGAGATCGGGGGCCGCCGCCCGGAGTTCGGGGAGCGGGACGCGGGGATAGCGGTCGGCGTGGTGGGCGTAGGCGTTGTCGACGCCCAGGCGGGCCAGGACGTCCCCGGCGAAGGTGTCCCGGCCGAGGACCATCCAGGGGCGCCGCCAGATCGGCACGATCGCGGTCGTCCGGCGGTCGGGAGCGGGTGGCCGCGCCCAAGCGGCCTCCGCCTCGTCCAGCCAGCGGGGGCGGGTCCGCGCGCCGCACGCGCCCAGCACCCGCGCCAGCTCGCGGAAGGCCCCCGGCACCTCGCGGACCTCCGTGACCAGCACCTCGATCCCCGCCTCCCGCAAGGCCGTCAGGTCGGGCTCGCGGTTCTCCTCCTCGTTGGCGATCACCAGGTCCGGGGCGAGTCGTACGATCCGGTCGACCGCGGGGTTCTTGGTGCCGCCGACGCGCACGACGTCGAGGGCCGGCGGACGGCTGCACCAGTCGGTCGCGCCGACCAGGGCACCGGGGACTGTGACGGCCACGGCCTCGGTGAGCGAGGGCACGAGGGAGACGACACGCACTCCGGCGGGCCCGCTAGGCATGGCAGGAGGTCTCGGGCATGGCACCAGTATCGCAGCGGCTCGTGATCACAGCGGCCCGCGATCCCAGCGGCCCGCGCGGGAACGGCTCAGCGCTTGCCGAAGGTCTGGCGGTCCTCCACCGCCTCGATGTGGTCGGCGACCTCGACCACGACCACCCGGGTGTCCGGCCCGGTCGCCCGCCACCGGTGACGCACCCCGCCGGTGAGGTACAGCGTGTCGCCGCGCCCCAGGCGGTGGGCGCGGCCCTCCGCCTCGACCTCGACGGCGCCGTCGGCGACGTACATCAACTTGTCGTTGCGGTGCTGGAGTTCGCGGCCCTCCTCGTGGTCGCCGGTGAACTCCGTGGCGTGCAACTGGTGGTGACCGCGCACAAGGGGGCGCATATGGGCTTCGGGAGTGAACTCGGCGCCCGACTCGGCGCGCACGACATCGACACTGCACGCCGGGTCGGCCGCCGCGAGCAGCTCGACGGCGGTGGTGCCCAGGGCGTCGGCGACCCTCTCCAGGGAGCTCTGACTGGGCCGGGCCCGTTCGTTCTCGACCTGGCTGAGGAAGGGCACGGACAGGCCGCTGCGCTCGGCCACGACGGCGAGCGTGAGCTCCAGTGCCCGGCGCCGCCGCCGGACGGCCGCACCCACCCGAAGGGGCTGTTCTTTGTGGTCGCCCATCGCTCCGGCTCCCTCCCACGCGTCGTCGGTCCACTGCTTCGGTCTGCCGCTTCGGCTGCCGCTTCGGCGCACAACTTCTGATGAGTTGTTTGCACCCTACGCATGTTCGGCAAACCGTTTCATGCACCCGTCACATCGCTGACACACCGGAGGAGGGTGAGGGCCACAATTCGCGCCAACAGACGAGTTGCCCCGACTCCTCCGGCGCATTCCCCTCTCGCGGGACGAAAGGGCTGACCAGCAGGGCCGGATGCCACTCCGGATCAGCGAGCGGAGTCAGGTGGGGACGGGCCAAGGCGCTACTGCCTCCGTGGGTGTGGATGGTCAGCCGATCAGCCCGCCCGGTCGTCGGATCATAGACGTACGTCCATCAACTCCCGAAGCCCCCACACCGTTACTGACTTTCCGTCAAAAAAGCTCTGGTGCAGCCGAGTTCGAGGAGCGAGCGGTCGTCGATGTCGCCGCGCGCGCCCCAGGACTCCAGGACGCGGTCCGGCCGCCGGTCGAGGGTTGCGTACCAGGTCGTGAAGTCCTTGAGCGTGGCGCGGAGTTCACGGTCGGTGTCGCGGCGTGCCCGGTGGTGACCGGTGAGCTCGACCGTGCCGTCGTGCACGGAGGTGATGTCCGCAGTGCCCTCGGTGCGGCGTGCGAGAGTGTGCGGCGCGTCAAACGCGTGGGCGGCGTTCCGGACAGGAGGGCGTCCAGATCGGCGTAGCCGCGTACGGCGACGTGGTTGTCCGGATCCTTCTCGTACGCCAGTACGTAGCCACTCGTGCCGTCGGTCGCGAGTGCGGGCCGGAACAGGGGGCGCACGGAGGTCTCACCGGAACGGGCGGAGGGGAAGAGTCGAGCGCACGGAGGACGCCGGGCTCCGGGAACGCCGAAAGGGGTGGCCCGTCGGTATCATGTCCATCACGGACACCCCGCGCCTGATCGTCGCCATGTTCTTCGGCGGCAACGCGTCCTACGTGCAGC
>NZ_JBEYFS010000441.1:0-3943 GCF_040634475.1 Streptomyces sp. NPDC007095 | reverse complement strand
CCCCGCCCCGCCCGCACCCCCCCCCCCCCCCCCGCCCTCGCCTCTGCCCCGGCCCCGCCCGCGGGGCCCCGGCCCCGGCCGTCCGCCCGCCGCCACCTGACCCTGTGCCCCATGCCCTGAACCCGACCCCGAACTTGAACCTGAACCCGAATCCGAACCCGAACCCGAAGGGCATGTCCGGGACGCCCGCCTGCGGACCGGCCGTGATCAAGCGCCCGGAGAAAGCGCTGGATAGAATTCGGACATGGGTGAGCGGCTCGTCCACACGGCTGCGCCGGGACCCGCTCCGGGAGTCGGTTTCGGCGGCGGTGTGTGATGGGCGCGGCGTCGGGGGGAATGGAGCTGTACTCCGGCCGGGCCTCGGGCCTGATCGGGGCGCAGATCGCGGGCTACCGGGTGGAGCGCGAGATCGGCCGCGGGGGCATGGCCGTCGTGTACTGCGCCAAGGACCTGCGTCTGGACCGTACGGTCGCGCTGAAACTGCTCGCCCCGGAACTGGCCCGCAACGACACCTTCCGGCGCCGCTTCACGCACGAGTCGCTGGTGGCCGCCGCGATCGACCACCCGCACATCGTGCCGGTCTTCGAGGCCGGTGAGACGGACGGTGTCCTGTACATCGCCATGCGGTACGTCTCGGGGCTGGATCTGCGGGCCCTGCTCGACCGGGACGGTCCGCTGCCCGTGACGACCGCGCTGCGGATCGCCGGACAGGTGGCGTCGGCGCTGGACGCCGCCCATGAACACGACCTGGTGCACCGGGACGTCAAGCCCGGCAACATCCTGGTGGCCCGGGGCACGGACAGCGATCACCCCGAGTACGTCTACCTCACGGACTTCGGGCTGACGAAGAAGTCGCTGTCGCTGACCGGGTTCACGACCGTCGGCGAGTTCGTCGGCACGCTCGACTACGTGGCCCCGGAGCAGATCTCGGGCCGCCCGGTGGACGGCCGGTGCGACCTGTACGGCTTCGCCTGCGTCGTCTACGAAACCCTCACGGGCGGTCCGCCCTTCCAGCGGGACGACGACATGGCGCTGCTGTGGGCGCACCAGTACGACCAGCCGCCGCCCGTGAGCGAGCAACGGCCGGGCATTCCGCCGGCGCTGGACGGCGTGCTGGCCAAAGCCCTGGCGAAGGCCCCCGAGGACCGTTACGACTCCTGCCTGGAGTTCGTGGCGGCACTGCGGGCCGCCGCGAGCGGCGCAGGCGCCGCTGCCGCTGTCGGCAAGGACGTGCACGCGCCGACCCAGGTGGTCCCCGCGGTCGCCGAAGCCGCGCCGGCACCCGATCCGGTGCCGGATCCGCCGCGCTGGGCCCGGCCGGTCTTCGGCCGTACCCCCGGATAGCCGCAGGCCGTAACACCCGGTCGGTGCACGCCGTACGCCCGTCCGGCCGTACGCCGCCCGCTCCGCCCCGGCCGTGCCCGCTCCTGCCGGGGCGCGGGGCCGTCGGCTTGCGAGGTGTGCGGGACGGCCGCACACAATGGTGTGAAGAGGAATCGGAGGGCGAGGGGGAGGGCGCGGGGCTGACGGCAGGAGGTTGTGTTGCGGGTTTCCTGAGGCTGTGCCGCTGGCCTGTGTGCCGCAGGCCCCGATGCCGGGAGTGGAGCTCGTGAGCATCGAACCGTCGTCGTCCGAACCGTCGTCCGAACGCCCCAAAGGTCCTCCGTCGGGGCCGCTGGCGGGGCCTTCCCAGCCGGACCGGCCCGCACCCCCGGACGCCGAAACTCGACCCGGCGGCGGGCGGCAGGGACCGCCGGCCGGACCGCCCGGCGGACCCGGCGGCGGGGGCCGGGGCGGCGGCGAGGGCCCGCACCACCCGTGGTGGAAGTCCGCGCCCCGGGTGGCCGTGGTCGCCACCGCCATCGTGGCGGCGGTGGCCCTGATCCTCGTGTTCACCCGTTCCGACGGCACCTCGAACCGGCAGCGGGGCGAGGTCTTCCTGCAGTCCGCCGGGAGCACGGGCGCGGACCCGTTCACGGAGTCGACCGCGAAGAAGGGCGCCGCGCCGACGGCGACACCCTCGCTGCCCTCCACGGCCACGGGCACGGACAACGCGGCACAGAGCGTGAACGGCGACGCTCCCGGCCTCTACGGCGGGACACGCAACGTCGCCAGCTGCGACGTGGAGAAGCAGATCACCGCCCTCAAGGCGAGCCCCTCGAAGAACGCGGCCTTCGCCTCGGTGCTGGGCATCCAGCCCTCCGCCGTCCCCGGCTATCTGCGCACCCTCACCCCCGTACAGCTCCGGGCGGACACCCGGGTCACCAACCACGGCTACCGCAACGGCTCTGCCACCACCTATCAGGCCGTGCTGCAGGCGGGCACCGCCGTCCTGGTCGACGACCGCGGGGTACCGCGGGTGCGCTGCGCCTGCGGGAACCCGCTGACACTGCCGGCCGCGCAGCAGAGCGCCGACCCCAGGCCGGTGGGCCAGTCGTGGTCCGGTTACCGGCCCTCGCACGTGGTCGTCGTCGCGCCCGCGCCCCGGCCGGTGAAGAAATTCGTCGTGGCGGGCCAGAAGAAGGGCGAATGGTTCACCCGGGACCAGGGCGACCACCGCGGCGAGCACGACAAGAAGACGACACCGCCCCCGCCCCCGCCGCCACCGAAGCCGTCCACGCCGGGCAGGGAACAGACACCCTCGAACGGCAACACCTCGCCGGGACCGGGCAAGCCGTCGGAGTCGGGCAAGCCCTCGGAGTCGGGCAAGCCGTCGAAGTCCTCGGAGTCGGGCAAGCCGTCGAAGTCGTCGGAGTCGGGCAAGCCGTCGAAGTCGTCGGAGTCGGGCAAGCCGTCGAAGTCCTCGGAGTCGGGCAAGCCCTCCAAACCGTCCGAGTCGGGCAAGCCCTCCAAGTCCTCCGAGTCGTCGAAGTCCGGCAAGGAGTCGTCACCGTCGAAGGGCAAGTCCTCGCCGCAGTCGGGCAAGCCGTCCTCTCCGTCGTCCGGGCCGTCCTCACCGGGCTCCTCCCAGCCGGCGTCACCGCCGCCGCCGTCGTCGCAGCAGTCGGCGCCGTCGTCCGAGAAGTCCTCGAAGCCGCAGGCCCCGTCCTCCGAGCCGCCCTCCTCGCAGCCCGAGCCAAAGACGTCCGCGCCCCAGACCTCCGCGCCTCCGCCCCTGTCCTCCGCGCCCCTGTCCTCCGCGCCCCAGAACACGGCGCCCCAGAACACGGCGCCCCAGAATTCCGGACCCCCGCCCGCCGATACAGGACAGCAGCAACAGCAAGAGCAGCAGCAACCGCCCGGCCCCGCGGAGTCCTAGCAGCGCTTGCGCACATACGCCGCACGGTGTCCCAGGACCACCGTGCGGCGTCTTTTTTGCGCGCTTTACCCGACTTGTCCCGCTGGGTCAAGTCACGACTCCTCGGAACGTGACCGTGCGGTGCCCGTGGGGCCTACTTGAAGTGCGGGCCTCACCGGAAAGGGAATCCGGAAAATAAATGAGGCAGGACGGTAGGACGGAAATCTTCGACAGAGGGTTTTCTCTTTCACCGAAACCGCGAATTATCCCGGCGTGGCGGTCCCGGTAAAACGGCCCGCCGGCTGTCGTCCCGGATTTCCGGGGCAGGCAGAAGAGTCCCCTGAATCGGTAGGAGAAAACCCATGAACCGTATTTTTCACACCCACAGCGATGCCCGTTCCAAGCGCCGGGGCTTCCGCCTCGCGACACTTGCCGCCTCGGCCGCGGTGATCACCGGAGGCATCGTCCTTCCGGCGTCCGCCGCGATGGCCGCCCCGATGCCCGCCGCGCATGTCGTGAGCTTCGTCCACGGCGGGGGCTCCGGCGGTGACGGCGGTGCCGGAGGCGGCGGCTTCGTCGGCGGCGGCGGGGGCTCCGGCGGCTCCGGCGGCGGCAGCGTCCTGGGCGTCGGCGGTGACGGAGGCAAGGGCGGCAACGGCGGCGACGGCGTCCAGAACGGAGGAGGTGCGGGGGGGGGAGGAGTGG
>NZ_JBEYFS010000440.1:0-3970 GCF_040634475.1 Streptomyces sp. NPDC007095 | reverse complement strand
GCCGTCGCGATCCGCGTGAAGGAGTGGTGCCGGTCGTGGCCCCGCACGGTGTGCGCGGGCCACGACCGTCAGTCCACCGTGATGGCACGCTCGGGGCAACTGCCCATCGCCGTACGCACGGTCTCCTCGAACTCGGCGGGTACTTCCGGCGTGAGCACCACCGCGTAGCCGTCGTCGGTCAGGTCGAACACCTCGGGGCAGAGCGACCAGCAGACCCCGTGTCCCCGGCAGCGGTCCTCGTCGACCTTCGCCTTCACCGCGCCGGCTCCTCGGCGAGGGTGAACTCGATGTTCAGGTTGGTCAGACCGCGCAGGATGTACGTCGGGATGTAGCGGTACCGGCGCTCGCCCTCGGGGCCGTGCACGCGCGCCGAGAGCCTGATGTCGGCCGTGCGGTCGAGGAGCCGCTCGATGGCCACCCGGCCCTCGGCACGGGCCAGCGGCGCACCGGGGCAGGTGTGGATGCCCCGTCCGAACGCGATGTGGTGGCGGGCGTTGGAGCGGGAGGGGTCGAAGGTGTCCGGCTCGTCGAAGTGGCGGGGGTCGCGGTTCGCGGCCCCGTTCAGCACCATCACCGTGGTGCCGGCCGGTATGTCGACGCCGCCCACCGTGGTCGGCACCCTGGACAGCCGGAAGTCGCCCTTGATCGGGCTCTCCATCCGCAGCGCCTCTTCGATGAAGTTGGGGATGAGGCCGCGCTCCTCGCGCAGTCGCCGCTGCAGCTCGGGGCGTTCGACGAGCAGCTTGAGGGCGGAGCTGAGCAGCCGGACCGTGGTCTCCTGGCCCGCCGCGAAGAGATTGGTCGCCACCCGGGCCACATCGGCGACGTCGGGTGCCGAGCCGTCCGGGAACGTCGCCGAGGCCAGACCGGAGAGCACGTCGTCGCGCGGTTCGCGGCGCCGCTCCTCGACATAGGACGCGAACCGCTCGTACAGATACTCCAGCGGCGTGTGCTCCATCTCCCGTTCCGTGCTGCCCACACCGCCGTCCGCCTGCGGCCGGTGCTCCAGCCCCCTGACGAACTCCGCGCGGTCCTCGTCGGGCACGCCGAGCAGATCGGTGATGACCCGCAGGGTGAACGGGCCCGCGAAGCCGCTGATGAAGTCGCCCTCGCCCAGGGCGAGGAACGTGTCCAGCTGACGGTCGGCCAGCCGCCACATCGCCGCCTCGTTCTCCTTGAGACGTCTCGGTGTGATCAGCCGCATCAGCAGCGCGCGGTGGTCCGTGTGCGTCGGTGGGTCGAGGGTCGGAAGCTGGTCGCTGAAGGGGAGTTCGGCACGGTGCCGCTCGATGAGCTCGGTCACGTCGTCCCCTTCGAGCGGGACCGGGAACCCCGGGAAGGGGCCGGTCACCGAGAGGCACGACGAGAACGTCTCGCTGTCGTTGAACACTTGAACCGCTTCGTCGTACCCCGTCACCATCATCACGTCGTGGTGGTTCTCGCGCTGTACGGGACACTTCCCGCGCATCGCCTCGAAGTACGGGTAGGGGTCCGCGACGAGTCCGTCGTCCCGGAAGAAGTTCATCGCCTCGAAGTCGTTCACCGTGTGCAACGCTCCCTTCGGCACCGCAACGCGTGTGTCCCGGTGGTCGTGAATGGTGGGTCGGCTGGGCTCGGGCGGCTGTCGAGCCGTCTCAGGGCAGTGGTTCGGCGACGCGGTGGATCTCGGCGTCGGCACTGTGGACCACCCCGGGCTGGTGTCAGATTTCGACGCACATCGGCACCATGGTGATCGAATGCACCAGTTCGAGGAGGCGGCGTGCCCGGTCGGGCAGCGCGTCGAGCGGGAAGTCGTCGCAGTACGCGAGCGCTTCCTCGATGCGGGGGAAGCCGATGTCGTAGAGCGCCTGAAGTTCGGTCATGTCGCTCGCCAGGCGGCGCTCGTAGCGCTCGGGCTCGGTGGCCAGGCACCAGGCCGCGACGATCGACCTGTGGAAGTGCCGTACCGGCAACTCCTGGTCGTTGAGGGGGGAGTCGTCGCGGGCCGCCCGTGACTCCAGCGCCCGCTGGGTGTCCACGAGGGTGCCGGCGTCCTGGAGCGCGAACTCCTTGAACATGACGACCGCGCACTCCTGGGCGGCGCGCTCGCCGGCGGTTCGTGCGACATCACTCCCGTGCCCAGGGCCGGGTATTGCTCGGTCCAGCTGCCCTCGACCGGCTTCGGATAAAAGGCCATCGCGTCAGTCCTCCGATACGGGCGTTGCCTGAGCAGTTCCGACCGCGCGGGGGGAGAACTCCATTCTCCTCATTGAGTATTAGATTTCCACGGTGTGGCCGCCCCGTCAACGGTCGGTGGGGGTCCGGGTGAATCCGGGGTCAGGTGCGGGATGATGCGGCCGTGGTGCCTCTCGTGGGCGAGGCGAGAGGTGCAGGTCGCCGGGGCGCCGGTGCCGCGCGGACGGCAACATCTCGGCCGGTCATCCGGATCAGGCATGTCGGCATCACGCCCCGTTCTTTCGGTGCGCCTGCCCTGAAGGCCGCCCTGAAGGCCGCCCTGAAGGCCGCCCTGAACGCCGCCCTGAAGGCCGTCCTGAAGGCCGTCCTGAAGGCCGCCCGGGCCGTCGATGTCCGCACGGCAGACGTTCGGGACGGACGCCGGGGTCGCGATGTTCGCTCACCGGTCCGTGGGGGATGCGGCTCGTGTGCGCGTTGTTCCGGCGGGCCGGCTCGCCACCTGTGCCGACGTGCCCCGCCTCGGATCCGCATCGCGAATCCGGCGCCGAATCGCTCTTGTCGTGCGGCGCATTGCGCGGTGAATTGCTTGGCGGCGGGTTCGGAGATCGTGCGGAGTTTGTGCGGCGAATTCACGCCGCACGGGTGGCGTACGGATATGGATTCGCGGACGATCCGTGACGCTCCAGAATCGTCCAATCGCCCGGCGTCACGTTCTTTGGGTGATCCTCCGGGGAGTGTTCCCGAGTTGTTTGGCTGACCGATATGGGGGAATTGTCACCTCAGTGCTTCGGACAGGAGGCACGTCCGTGGGAGCTGGTTCGCCAGATCGCCGGTCTCCTGTCCGGCTTTTTGTGCTTGCCCTCCCATGGGGACTGCCCCGTCGGCAACCCCTGAGGGAGTTGTGAGCATCATGCGCATGACGTCCGGCACCAATAGACACCCCCACGACGACGCCCCCGACACCGCCGCGGCGTTCGTCCGCCTCGCCGGCCTGCCCGCGGGGCCCGAGCGGCAGGCGCTGCGCGAGGAGATCATCCGGTCCTGGCTGCCCATGTCGGAACGTGTCGCCGGCCGCTACCGGGGCAAGGGAGAGTCCGTCGAGGACCTCAACCAGGTCGCCGCGCTGGGCCTCGTCAAGGCCGTCGACCGCTACGACCCCGAGCTCGGCAACGCCTTCGAGAGCTACGCCGTCCCCACCATCACCGGCGAGATCAAACGCCACTTCCGCGACCACATGTGGACCCTGCACGTCCCGCGCCGCGTCCAGGACGTGCGCAACAGGGTGCGCGCGGCCCTCAAGGACCTGTCGCAGACGATGCAGGGCCAACGGCCCTCCGTCGCCGAGATCGCCGCGTACGCGCACCTGAGCGAGGACGAGGTACGCACCGGTCTCGAGGCCCTGGACAGCTTCTCCGCCCTCTCCCTGGACGCCGAACTGCCCGGCGGGGACGACGGCTACGCGCTCAACGACGCGCTCGGCGCGCCCGACACCGGATTCGACCTGGTCATCGACCGCGAGTCGGTCAAACCGGCCCTGTACGAGCTCCCCGAGCGCGAACGGACCATCCTCTACCTGCGCTTCTTCCAGGGTATGACGCAGAGCTGCATCGCCGATCAACTCGGCATCTCACAGATGCACGTCTCCCGCCTCCTCAGCGACTGCTGCTCCACCCTGCGCGAACAGGTGCTCGCCGATGCGGCCTAGGCCCTGTCGTCAAATTCCCGTCTGCCCTGCGACGCCATGCACGCACTCTCACCGCACCAGGCACAGACCCAAGTACGTCCAGTACGAGGG
>NZ_JBEYFS010000439.1:0-3984 GCF_040634475.1 Streptomyces sp. NPDC007095 | reverse complement strand
CCGGGGTGGGTTCTTCGGCTGCGGGCGGTTGGGGGCCGGTCGCGCAGTTCCCCGCGCCCGTCGGGCCGGGGCTGCGCCCCGGATCCCCGCGCCCCTGAAAGCCTCGGGGCGGGGTCAGTCCAGTAGGCCGAAGCGCATCGCGTTCGTCACCGCCGCGGTTCGGTCGTCCACCCCCAGTTTGCTGAAGGCCCGCAGCAGGTGGGTCTTCACGGTGGACTCGCCGATGAACAGCCGGCGCCCGATCTCGGCGTTCGTGCACCCCTCCGCCACGAGCCGCAGCACCGCGGTCTCCCGTTCCGACAACCGTGGCCGCTCCGGCTTCGTACGGAGCTGGTCGACGAGCCTGGCGGCGACGGACGGGGCCAGCACGGTCTCGCCGCGCGCGGCGGAGCGGACGGCGTCGGCGAGTTCGGCGCGAGGGAGGTCCTTCAGGAGATAGCCCGCGGCTCCGGCCTCGACCGCCCGCAGAATGTCCCGGTCCGTCTCGTACGTCGTCAGCACGATGACCCGGCAGCCCAACCCCGCCTCGGTCATCCGCACGATCGAGTCGACACCCCCGCCCCCCGGCATTCGCAGGTCCATCAGGACGATGTCCGGCCGGAGTTCGGCCGCCAGCGCCTCCGCCTGCGGGCCGCTCGACGCGTCGGCGATCACATCGAGGTCGGGCTCGGCACTGAGCATCGCGCGCAGCCCTTCCCGTACGACGGGATGGTCGTCGGCCAGGACGATGCGGATCACGAGTCACTCCTTGGAACGGGCAGACAGACGGTGACGGTCGTGCCCTCGCCGGGCGCGCTGCGCACACGGGCCCTGCCGCCCACTTCCGCGGCTCGGGCACGCAACCCGGTCAGACCGTAGCCGCCGACCGGCGCGGCGGGGTCGAAGCCGGGGCCGTCGTCCTGTACGGAGAGTGTCAGCGAATCGTGGGTGTACGTCAGGGCGACCGCGATCGTCGACGAACTCCCCGCGTGCTTACGGGCGTTGGCGAGCGCCTCCTGGCAGGAACGCAGGACCACGACCTCGGGCCCGGCGGGCAGCGCGCGCACGGGGCCGGTGACGTCGACCGTCGCTTCGTGGCGCGCGGCCAGCCGGCGCAGCGCGTCGGGCAGCGAGGCCCCGTCGAGGTCGGCGGGCGCGCCCCCGGCGACCAGGGCCCGCGCCTCGGCGAGGTTCTGCCGGGTCGTCTCCGCCATCAGGGACAGGTGGCGGCGGGCCTGCGGTACGTCGTGGTCGAGTTCGGCCTCGACCGCCTGCACCAGCATCAGCAGGCTCGTGAAGCCCTGTGCGAGCGTGTCGTGGATCTCCCTGGAGAGCCGTTCCCGCTCGGCCAGCGCGCCGTGCGCCGACGAGAGCCGGGAGAGCTCGTGGCGACTGGCGTCCAGTTCGGCGATCAGCTCGGCCCGTTCCTGGCTCTGCTCGATGATGCGGATGGTCCAGTTGCCGAAGGCCGCCGAGAAGACGAGGGTGACCAGGCCGAAGAGGGAGTTGAAGAAGACGTCCTGGCCGCTCGGCCACCACAGCAGCGCCCAGCCCGCCACCGGCGCGATGTTGATGACCGTCACGGCCGCCAGCGCCCAGCGCAGCCGCAGCGCCATGAAGCACTGGGGGACGAGCGCGAAGGCCATCAGCCGGGTCTCACCGACGAGGATCCCCGACGGCAGGAACAGCACGATCGCCCCCGCGAGATAGCCGAGGGCCCGGCGTTCGTCGGGCGGGTCGCCGCTGAGGACGGGGCGCCCCACCGTCACGTACCAGGGAATCAGCGCCACGAGCAGCGCTGCCGAGACGAGGCGCAGGGGCCACCCCGGGTGCCCCGTGCCGAGGACGAACACCAGGGTGGCCCCGCACACGATCGCGAAGTACGAGTCCCAGAGCCGGAAGGAGTGCTCCCAGGTGTAAGAGCTCTTCGCGCCGCCGGGTCCCGCGATCCGTTCGGTCATCCGTCGCGACGGTTCTTCCAGCGGAAGGTCAGCAGACACAGCAGCAATCCTCCGACGCACCAGGCCCCCAGCACCAGGGCGATCCGCCCGAACTCCCAGCCGCCAGCCTGCTCCAGGACCTTCGCCGACTCGGGCAGGAACACCCCGCGCAGCCCCTGGCACATCCACTTCAGCGGGAACAGGGCGCCGATGTTCAGCATCCAGTCGGGGATCGTGTCGATGGCGATGTAGACCCCGGAGATGAACTGCAGCACCAGGAACGGGAGTACGACGACGGACGTGGCGCTCTTGCCGGACTTCGGGACCGAGCTGATCGCGATGCCGAGCAGGGCGCAGGCCGTCAGGCCCAGGACGAAGATCCAGGCGAAGTCGGCCCACTTGGCGGGATCCGAGGGCAGCTTCACGTCGTACAGCGAGGTGCCGACGACGAGCAGGATCGCCGTCTCCAGGAGGCCGGTGACCAGGACCAGCCAGATCTTGCCCAGGAAGTACGCGGCCGGCGGCATCGGAGTGCCGCGCAGCCGCCGCAGCACCTTCTCGTCCCGCTCGATCGCGATGGAGATGCCGAGGGACTGGAAGCTGGTGGACATGATGCCCGCGGCCATCATCGCGGGGACGTACAGCTGGGAGGCGGTGATGCCCGCGCCCCGCACGTCGTCGCTGAAGATCGACGCGAAGAGGAACAGGAAGACGACGGGGAAGGCGAAGGTGAACACCACCTGGTCGCGCTGACGGAAGAACTGCTTGATCTCCAGGGCGCCCCGCCGCAAGCCGAGGCCCCAGGCTCCGGGCAGCCGCACGGAGAAGGCCTCACCGCGTACGCGCACGGTCGTCAGGGTCATCGCGCGTCCTCCTGTCCGGTCAGTCGGAGATAGACGTCCTCCAGGGTCGGGCGGGTCACGCTCAGCCCGGGTATCTCGCCGTCGAAGCGGCGGGTGAGCTCCGCGACCGTGCGGGTGGGGGTGTCCGTGCGCTCGCTGCGCGGGGTGCCGTCGGCCTCCGTCCACTCGACGGTCGCCTCGGTGCCGTAGCGTTCGCGGAGCGCGGCGGGTTCGCCTTCCGCGACGACGCGGCCCCGCGCGACGACCGCGAGCCGGTGCGCCAGTGCTTCCGCCTCCTCCAGGTAGTGCGTGGTGAGCAGGATGGTCGTGCCCTCGTCGGCCAGTTTCCGGATCAGGTCCCAGAACTGGCGGCGGGCGGCCGGGTCGAAGCCGGTCGTCGGTTCGTCCAGGAGCAGCAGTTCGGGGCCGCCGATCACCCCGAGCGCCACGTCCAGACGCCTGCGCTGGCCGCCCGAGAGCGCCTTGATGCGGCTGCCCGCCTTCGCCTCCAGACCGACGAGCCCGATGACTTCCTCCGGGTCGCGGGGCCGCGGGTAGTAGCGGGCGAAGTGCCGTACGGTCTCGTCGACCGTCAACTCCGCGGGCGCCGATTCGTCCTGCCAGACGATACCGACCCGCGAGCGCCACGCGCGTGTGCCCGTCGCCGGGTCCGCGCCGAGCACGGACACCTCGCCCGCGTCCCGCGCGCGGTTGCCCTGGAGGATCTCCACCGTGGTGCTCTTGCCCGCGCCGTTGGGTCCGAGCAGGCCGAACACCTCGCCGCGGCGGATGCCGAGATCGATGCCGTCGACGGCGGTCACGTCCCCGTACTGCTTGCGCAGCCCCCGTACGTCCACCGCGAGTTGGTTCGCGTGTGTTGTCATGCCGACGAGCCTGCCGCCGAAGCGAACGCTCCGGGACGACCGTGCGTACCTCCTTATGTCCACCGAACGGTGGACACACATGTGGGTGCGGCACAATGTCGGTTGCCCGCAGGCCCTTCGAGACTACGGAAACGGCGTGATGAGCAAGACGACGACAGTCATCTCCATCGACCAGGAGCGTGCAGCCGGTCCCCGGACGGTCGGCGGCAGCCGTGCGCTCGCCCTGTTGCTGGTGATCACCGGTGCGGCCGGTCTGCTCGCCGCGTGGGTCATCACGATCGACAAGTTCAAGCTGCTGGAGAACCCGAACTTCGTGCCGGGGTGCAGCCTGAACCCGGT
>NZ_JBEYFS010000438.1:0-4105 GCF_040634475.1 Streptomyces sp. NPDC007095 | reverse complement strand
CGGCGGACCCGGACCGCGCCGCACGCGCGCGTGCGGCGCGGTCCGGGTCCGCCGTGCCGCACACTCGCGGGAAGCGCATACGCTGGCGTGATGCAGGACGAGTACCGCACAGTGGCCCGCGCGGGCGTGCACGAGACCGAGGTCAACCGCTCCCGCTTCCTGTGCGCCCTCGCCCCGGCGGCCACCGAGCAGGAGGCCCAGGCGTTCATCGCGGGCGTCCGCAAGGAGCACGCCGATGCCACGCACAACTGCTACGCGTACGTCATCGGTGCCGACGCCGCCGTCCAGAAGGCGAGCGACGACGGCGAACCCGGCGGCACCGCCGGCGTGCCCATGCTCCAGATGCTGCTGCGCCGCGACATGCGGTACGTCGTCGCCGTCGTCACCCGCTACTACGGCGGGGTCAAGCTCGGCGCGGGCGGACTGATCAGGGCGTACGGCGGCTCGGTGGGCGAGGCACTGGACACCCTCGGCACACTCACGCGCAAACGCTTCCGGCTGGCCACGGTCACGGTCGACCACCAGCGTGCCGGCAAGATTCAGAACGACCTGCGGTCCACCGGACGCGAGGTCCGTGACGTCCGGTACGGCGAGGCCGTCACGATCGAGATCGGGCTGCCGGACACCGACGTCGAGCCCTTCCGGGCGTGGCTCGCCGACGCGACGGCAGGGACGGCCGGGTTCGAACTGGGTGGAGAGGCGTACGGGGACGCATAGGCGGGCAGCGCGGACCGATACGGGAGCAGCCGCCCGTGATGTCCGACCCGCCCGTTAGTCTCGAGGATCATGAGGATTCTGCACACGTCCGACTGGCATCTCGGCCGGGCCTTCCACCGGGTGAACATGCTCGATGCCCAGTCCGGGTTCATCGGTCACCTCGTCGCGACCGTGCGTGAGCGCGACGTGGACGCGGTGGTCGTGTCGGGGGACGTGTACGACAGGGCGGTGCCGCCGCTGACCGCAGTCGAGCTCTTCGACGACGCGCTGCACCGGCTCGCCGACCTCGGGGTGCCCACGGTGATGATCTCCGGGAACCACGACTCGGCGCGCCGGCTCGGTGTCGGCGCCGGGCTCATCGGCCGCGCGGGGATCCATCTGCGGACCGAGCCCTCCGCGTGCGGCACGCCCGTCCTCCTCCCCGACGACCACGGCGACGTGGCCTTCTACGGACTTCCGTATCTCGAACCGGCCCTGGTCAAGGCCGAGTTCGGGGTCGAGAAGGCGGGGCACGAGGCCGTCCTCGCCGCCGCCATGGACCAGGTCCGCGCCGACCTCGCCACGCGCGCGGGGGGCACCCGTTCCGTCGTCCTCGCCCACGCCTTCGTCACCGGCGGGGCGGCCAGCGACAGCGAGCGGGACATCACCGTCGGCGGGGTGGCCGCCGTACCCGCCGGGGTCTTCGACGGCGTCGACTACACCGCACTGGGCCATCTGCACGGCTGCCAGACCATCACCGAGCGCGTGCGCTACTCCGGCTCCCCGCTGCCGTACTCCTTCTCGGAGGTCGACCACCGCAAGAGCATGTGGCTGGTGGACCTGGGGCCGGAGGGTTTCGTGGGTGCGGAGCGGGTCGACTGTCCCGTGCCCCGGAAGCTCGCCCGTGTCCGGGGGCACCTGGAAGACCTGCTCGCCGATCCGCGGCTGGCGCGCCACGAGGAGGCGTGGGTCGAGGCGACCCTCACCGACCCGGTGCGCCCCACCGAGCCCATGGCCCGGCTGACCGAGCGATTCCCGCACACGCTCAGCCTCGTCTTCGAACCGGAGCGGGCCCCCGAGGACCCGGATGTCTCCTACGCCCGGCGGCTCGCGGGCCGCAGTGAGCAGGAGATCGCGGAGGACTTCGTGGCCCATGTGCGTGGCGCGGGCCCCGACGCCGACGAACAGGCCGTATTGAGGGACGCGTTCGACGCCGTCCGCGCCGACGAAGCCGTCCGGGAGGTCGCCCGGTGACCCCACGTACGTACGACGCGCGAGCCGCGCACGACACCCACGACGTGCGAGCCGCGTACGACGCGCGAGCCGCGCACGACACCCACGACGTGCGAGCCGCGTACGACGCGCGAGCCGCGCAAGACACCCACGACGTGCGAGCCGCGTACGACGCGCGAGCCGCGCAAGACACCCACGACGCGCAAGCCGCGCACGACGCGCGAGCCGCGCAAGACACCCACGACGCGCGAGCCGCGTACGACGCGCGAGCCGCGCAAGACACGTGCGACGCGCAGGACCCGAAGGAGGCCCGATGAGGCTGCACCGCCTGGACATCACGGCCTTCGGGCCGTTCGGCGGCACCCAGAGCGTCGACTTCGACGAGCTGTCGGCCGCCGGGCTCTTCCTGCTGCACGGGCCGACGGGCGCGGGCAAGACGTCCGTCCTCGACGCCGTCTGCTACGCGCTGTACGGGGCGGTCCCGGGCGCCCGCCAGAGCGGCCAGGGACTGACCCTGCGCAGCGACCACGCGGCACCCGCGACGCGTACCGAGATCACCCTCGAACTCACCGTCGCCGGACGCCGGTTGGAGGTCACCCGGCAGCCGCCCTGGGCCCGCCCCAAGAAGCGCGGCACGGGCACGACCACCGAAAAGGCGCAGAGCTGGCTGCGTGAGTACGAGGCGTCGGCGGGCACCTGGAAGGACCTCAGCCGCTCCCACCAGGAGATCGGCGAGGAGATCACCCAACTGCTCGGCATGAGCCGTGAGCAGTTCTGCCAGGTCGTGCTGCTGCCCCAGGGCGACTTCGCCCGCTTCCTGCGGGCCGACGCCGAGGCCCGTGGCAAGCTGCTCGGCCGGCTCTTCGACACCCACCGCTTCGCCGAGGTCGAGAAACGGCTCGCCGAGCGGCGCCGGGCCGCCGAGACCGAAGTGCGGGAGGGCGACGCCGCGTTGCTCGCCGACGCGCACCGCATGCAGCAGGCCGCCGGAGACATCGTCGAGGTGCCGCCGCCCGATCTCGCGCCCGGTGAGCCCGGACTCGCCGAGGCCGTCCTCACCTGGGCCGCCGTGGCCCGCAGCACGGCCCGCGAGCGGCTCACCCTGGCGCACACCGCGCGTACGGCCGCCGAGTCCGCGCAGGCCGCCGCCGACCGCGTACTCGACGACGTACGCGAAGTGGCCCGGCTGCAGCGCAGGTTCACCGAGGCGCGCGAGCGCGCCGCGCGGCTGGAGGAGCGTGCCGACGCCCATCGGGAGGCGCAGGCGCGGATGGAGCGGGCGCGCAAGGCGGAGACGGTGGCCCCCGCGCTCGATCTGCGCGACGAGGCCGAGGCCGAGCACCGCAACGCGTCCACGGACGAGGCACGCGCGCGTCTCGCCCTGCCGGACACCTACGCCGGAGCCGGTGCGCCCGGGCTCGCGGCGGCGGCGCGCAAGGCGGCCGAGGAGCTCGGCGGACTGGAGTCGGCCCGCAGGGCGGAGCGCCGCCTCGGCGAGCTCACCCAGGAGCGCGTCTCCCTGGACCGCCAGGAGCGCGAGGACGAGGAAGTCCGGCAGGATGCCGAGAGCTGGCTCGCCACCTGGGAGGCGACCCGTGCGGAGCTCCAGGCGCGCATCGAGTCCGCGCAGGAGGCCACCACGCGTGCGGAGCAGCTCGCCGAGCGGCGCGATCCCGCCCAGGCGCGGCTCAGGGCGGCCCGGCAGCGCGACCAGTTCGCCCGGGACACGGACGCCGCCCACGCCAGGGCCCTCGCCGCCCGTGAACGCGCGACGGACGCCCGGGTCCACTGGCTCGATCTGAAGGAACAGCGCCTTCAGGGCATCGCCGCGGAACTCGCCGCCGGCCTCGTCGACGGCGAGCCCTGCGCCGTGTGCGGCAGCTCCGCACACCCCGCACCCGCGCGCAAGGACGCCGGACACGTCGACCGGGAGGCCGAGGAGCTGGCCCTCGCCGTGTACCAGCGCGCCGACGAACAGGCCACCGAGGACGAACGCCGACTCGGCGTCGTACGCGAGGCGCTGGCGGCGGCCAGCGCCGAGGCGGGCGACGCGCCGACCGCCCGACTCGCCGAGCAGGCCGAGGAGTTGGAGCTGCAGTACGCCGAGACGCGGGCTGCGGGATCCGGGCTGCTGGCGGCGCGGGAACGGCTCGGGCAGGCCGGTCTCGAACACGAG
>NZ_JBEYFS010000437.1:0-4260 GCF_040634475.1 Streptomyces sp. NPDC007095 | reverse complement strand
AAACGCCACAGCGCGGCCCCGGTCTCGCCGAACAGTTCGTACGCCTCGTGCAGCAGCGTCGCCGGGGCCGCGTTGGCGCGCGCGGCGGCGACAAGAGTGACCGCCGTCTCTCCACGACTCTGCAGCCATTCGGCATAACACCGCCACTCTGGCCAGGAGATGTCGGCGTGTGGCGCGCGACGACCGCACGGCCGCGCGGTTGACGCTGGCAGGCGGGTCAGCACCGCCAGTCCGGTCAGGACTTCACGTCGGCACCCTGAGCACCGGCGCCGGCTGCAGCGAGCGACACGCTGTCGGAGGTCGTCTGCGGACGTACGTGCAGATCACCTCGTATGTACAGACAGGACCTGCCCGGCTTGTTGGTGCTGAGGGCGACCATGCGGTGGAGTTTTTTCATCGGTTGTGTGCGATATGAGGAAGGCCCGGATGCCGGCGTCCTGTGAACAGCAGTTTGAGGAGCCGCTGGCGCAGCATCGCGATGTGCGTGAGCGAGGTTGAGACGCGCCGTCGGATCAACGCGGTGACGCGACACCTTCACCACCACCCGCGACCACCAGCACCGACAACAACACCGGTATCGGTGGCGGAGGAACTGTAAACCAGAATTCGCGCGATGTGGGATAGGAGCGGAGTTCCTTCAAGCCGTGCGCGATTACCGCACCGACAGGGTGCTATATGGGGTTAAAACTCCCTTTAGGTTTGGAGTGACCTCGGAGCCGACGATGAATGTCCGTATGGCCAAAATAGTCGGCCCGTTCGTCCAGTCATGGTGTCGGTTGATCCAGTGTCGCCTAAAGTCGAGGCGCCATCTGCGATGAAGGAGAAGGGGACCCGAGGATGCCCGGTCAGCATGAAACATCCGGCGGCACGTCGACTGAAGCCAGTGCTATCTCCCCGGCGACCGCCTGGCTGGCCGCCCCTGTGGCCGATATGGCCGGGGACCCCGGCAATGCCTTGGTTCCGCAGGGCACGGCAGACGCGGAGAGGCTCGAAAGCGCCCCACCTGCTCCGCAGGAGGCCCGGGCGCAGCAGTCTCGGTCTCGTGCAGTCCCGGAGCGCTCTGGAATGAAGCCGGAGCAAGGAATTCCGGAATCAGCGGTCCGTGACGAGCCACTCGCGATTGAACCGCCTGTCGACGATGGAGCACTAATAGGGCCTGAGGAAGGGGAAATTTCTCTGCCTCTACGGGGTGCGGAGGCCGAGACCGAACGAGGGAAACCGGCCATGCCTGGCTCGAAGAAGCCGATACTGGCAGGTCTCGCAATCGCCGGAACAATGCTGATAGTAGCCCCAATTCTTTTGTTGGGGAACGGTGACAAAAAGACGTCCAACCTCACCTCCGGGGCAACCCAGGGTAACACCATCCCGACCTTCGAACAGCCCGGCGATCCCATTTCTGAACCGACCTCATTCTCGCCTTCGCCTTCGCCTTCGCCCAAGGAAGGCAGTAAGGCGAAGAGTGCCGATAAAAGTCCGTCTGCCGCGCCCACCGTTGCGGCCAAGGTTGCCCGCAGCAGTAAGAGTGCGATAGCTGCTGGATCCGCAATGCCGAAGAAGAAATCGAAAGGTGAGAAGAAAAACGCTCCACCTCCAGCGGGCACCGCGGCAGCCGCGGTTGAGAAACTGGCCGCAAGTAGTCCTGGTCGTCACATATGCTATCGGGTTCACGTGAGCGATATCGGCTGGAAGAGTCCGGTGTGCGATGGCGCTATGGCGGGTACGGTCGGGCAAGCGCGCGCCATTGAAGCCATTAACATTTCCGTGGCCGGCGTCGACGAGGTGACAGCCAGGGGGTATATCCAGAACGCCGGGTGGGAAGCCAGTGGGAAAACTGTTCCTGACGATGTCAACCTCTACATCGGAACCACTGGGCTGTCGCTGCGCTTGGAGGCTTTTACGCTGAATGTCGGCACAGGCACTGTCTGCGTCAACTCGCACGTCCAGAACATCGGATGGCAAGGCGCGCAGTGCGGTAGGTCTGGTAGCGACGTAACAGCCGGAACCATGGGCAAGTCGCTCCGGTTGGAAGCCGTCACTTTCACAGTGTGAGGTGAAGGACGGTGAGGTGAAGGACGCGCTGCTTCGGGTACTTCCTAACAGTCGCCTCACGGCTCGACCCTGGCTTGGCCTGCCCGCCACGCACAGCCGCCGGCCCGGGTGCCATGTGGCAGCGGAGGTGAGTCGTTCTGCCGGGTCCGTCCCTGTGTTGTGCCTGTCGCCCTGCCGTTGGCCGTCTCCGACGCGGACCGTGGGGTTCTGCGTTCGTGGGTCCGCTCGCCGTCGTCCTCGTCGGGGCTGGTGACGCGGGCGCGGCGGCCGTCGACACGGAACTGGCCGCGTTCATCCGCACCTGCCTGGACAAGGAGCCCGAATCGCGCCCCTCACCGGAGACGGTGTTCCGGACCGCCATCGGGCACCAGTTCCCCGCGCCGACCGAGCGACCGGCACGGTCCGCGCCGAAAAGGGCACCCCTCCTCGATGGACGACCCGCCGCCCCGCGCCACCCGCGGATCCTCCCGTCGGCTCCGTCGCCTCCGGTTCCCCTGCCACCCCCGCTCCCGGGAGGCGCAGGGAGCTGATCGTGGGCGCAGCTGCCACGCTATGTGTCGCGGCCGGCGCGGCCGTCACCGTGGCACTGTTGCCGCGGAGCCACTCCTCCGCGACGGCCGCCCACGGGCCGGACACGTCGGCGACCGTGGCGGACAATCCGGCCTCCACGCCCAGCAGTTCACAGAAGGCGGCGACGTCCTCCCCGTCGCAGGCGGACCAGGCGGCGAAACAGGCGAAACAGTCGCCGAGTACGGCGGCACCGAAGGACCCACCACGCAGGGTCCCTGCAACTCCTCCTCGACGACCATGGTCTCTACGTCCCGGTCAGCGGGGAATTCGACGCCGCGACCGTCGCCGCGGTCAGGGCCTTCCAGACCGAGACCGGCCTCACCGTCGACGGCAAGGTCGACGCGCAGACCAAGAAGCTCCTGTACGCCCTGCCTCGCGGAACCATCCGGGCCAGCTCGGTCACGGCGACCGAGAGCGTCAATGCCGTCTCGGTCGCCCGGTGTCTCGACAAACGCGGCTCGGATGTCCAGGTGTGGGGGTGCAACGGCACGGACGTCCAGAAGTGGGCCCTGTACCGTGTGGCCGGGCAGGGCTCCCAGTACCGCGTCGTCAATCAGGGCAGCCATCTCTACCTGGACGCCGACGCCGGCGCGACCGGCCACAACGGCCAGGGGATACAGGCCACGAGCTGCGACGGGCTGAGGGCCCAGACACGGCAGCTGGGCGGTGGCGGAACGCTGGTCAGCGTCCCGGACGGCTTCTGTCTGGACGCGGAGGCCTCCACTTCCGGGTAGGACGGTCAGCGGGTCCAGGGCTTCGGATGCGCGGGCAGCGCCAACCAGGTGTGGCACTGGTCTTGACGGCCCCGCCGAGGGGCGGACACGACGTCGCCCCTCCCCCACAGTTGGCTAGGACGACGTTCAGCGGCCCCACCGAGGCGACCCCAACTGGCCCCAGTTCACGATTGATTCGTGAAGATCAGGCGTTGTGAAGTGGCTCCGGAGGGCGGTTTGATCTGGGACCACCGGGCGGTGTCGGTGGGGTGTCCAGGTAGGCGGTTGATCAGGACGTCGGCACTCGGTGGCGGCGCTTGTCACGAGATTGGGAAGGCTCAGTCGCCTCGGATGCGGGCATGCAAATGCATGTCGTGTCGGCCGTCGTCATGCACAGCTGCGCTGCGCTTGGTGCCTTCCAGGAGGTAGCCGGACTTGGTAGCGACCCTGCAGGAGGCGTGGTTGCGGGTGGAGTGGTCCAGCTCCAGCCGGTGGAAGCCGATTTCGTTCAGGGCCCAGGCGGTGAGCGCCCCGAGGCCTTGCGAGGCCACTCCGGCGCCGCGGGCTGCCGGGAGCACCCAGTAGGCCGCGCCGGCTATGCCGTCGTCGAAGTCCAGTCCGCGTAGTGCGATCCGGCCGAGTACTTCGTCGCCGTCGCGAGTGATCGCCCAGTGGCCGCCCTTCTCGTGTTTCCAGTCCTGGCGGTATGTGTCGAACCATTCCCGGACCTGGAGTTCGGTGCAGGGCCGACGGGTGTGCCAGCGGCGGATCTCATCATCCTGATAAGCAGACAGGAACGCTGGTGCGTCGGATTCTTCCCAAGGGCGTAGCAGTTAGAACTCCTAACAAAGTGAGAGGTTCCTCAGTCGTCGCCAGCAGATGATGCTGCAGGCCAGGCTGAGGAAGGCTTCGTGGATGTCGTCGCGTA
>NZ_JBEYFS010000436.1:0-4307 GCF_040634475.1 Streptomyces sp. NPDC007095 | reverse complement strand
GCCCTCGTACTGGACGTACTCGGGTCTGTGCCTGGTGCGGTGAGAGTGCGTGCATGGCGTCGCGGGGCGGACGGGAATTTGACGACAGGGCCTAGTCCTCCCAGTCGGAGCCCGACTTGCCCCTGCGGCGGCCGAAGAAGTTCGGGGTGACGCGCGCGGCCTGGACCACGTTGACGCCCACGATGCCGGCCCAGGCGACCAACAGGCCGGACAGATGCGCCACGCCGCCGCCGATCGCGGACAGAGGGACCGCCAGGACCAGTGACACGATCCCGAAGCCGAAGCGCTCCCCCCACGAATCCGACGTCCCCTCCGGGGAGCGCGTACCGCGGGCCACCACCATCTGCTGCTCGGCCAGCTGCCGCCGTACCCGGCGGTCCACCGCGCCGTCGAGGCGCTGTTCGACCTTCTCCAGGAACGAGTCGACGAGCGCGGACTCGTATTCCTCGCCCAACTCCCTGCGTGCGTGCAGGGTGGCGTCGAGTTCCTTCTTCAGTTCGGCGTCGCCGCCCGCTTCCCTACCGGTCATGCTGTCCAGGTTAGGGAGCGACGGCCCCCGTGGCACTGGGGATAGCCCCCCTGTCGGGGCTGGGCTGCACCCCCGGGGCGCAGCCGGGGCCAGTACCCCGAGCGCGCCGGTCGCGTCGACCGCCGCGAGACCCGACATCCGCCGGACACGCTCCATGAGACCCGACATCCGCCGGACACGCTCCATGAGACCCGACATCCGCCGGACACGCTCTAGGGGAGGAGGGTGACCAGGCTGGAGTCGAGGTCGAACCGTGCGGCGGCCACATGCGCCGGGGTGAAGGCCGGGTCCGCCCGGATCGCGTCCCGGACCCAGGCCGCGTGCGCCCGCACGGTGTGGTCGGCCCAGTCCCCGGGCATCGCCCGGGTACGGAGCGCCGCGGGCGTGATCTCGTCCACCAGAAGGCCGAGATGGCCGGGCACGGGCGCCCCGGTGCGGAGGTGTTCGAGCGTCGCCGCGACGGCCCCGCAGCGCTCGTGCCCCAGCACCAGCACGAGGGGAACGCCCAGCTCCTCCACCCCGTACTGGACGGACGCGAGGACCGCCTCGTCGAGCACCTGCCCGGCGGTCCTTATGCAGAGCAGGTCCCCGATCCCCTGGTCGAAGACCAGTTCGGGCGGGACGCGGGAGTCGATGCAGCCGACGACGACCGCGAACGGGTGCTGCCCGGCGGCGAGGACATGCCGCCGGGCGCGCTCCTCGTGCGGATGACGGGGACGTCCGGCGGCGTACCGCCTGTTGCCCGTGAGGAGTTCGTCGAGCGCCGCGCGGGCGGTCGTCGGCCGGGAGCGGGGTGAGGCGACGGCCGGAGCCGACGCGGCGGTGGTGAGTACGCAGGCGGTGGTCGCCGCCAGAAAGGCCCTGCGGTTCGAGGGCATGACGCTCCCTCAGGAGTTGTGCTTGTAGCGCTTGATCACCGTACGCACGTGCATGCTCACCCTGAGTGCCGATTTAATGATCCTTGATTGAATCGTCGTCAGATCATCGCTGCCGGGATACCGCCCCTTGATCAGGCGGCGGAACTGTCCGCGGGGAGGTCCAGGGGCCGCAGTTCGTCCGCGTACGAGACGGAGATCCGGCGCATCAGGCCGTCCTCGGTGATGTCGTACTGGCCCAGGCGCCACAGCGGCGGCGAGTACGCGTGGATCGACACCGCGTCGTCGGTGGCGCCGGTGAGACGGTGGATGTGCTCGGGACCGAAGCAGAAGGACTCGCCCGTGCCGACGGTGACGGACAGATGGCTGCCGCCGATGCGCGGGTTGGACTCGGTCAGCGCGCCCTGCACGACGCCGACCGCGCCGGAGGAGATGTCGTGGTCGTGCCAGCCGGTGTCGTTGCGCCGGGTCCAGCACAGCAGCCAGACATCGACGTACTCGTCGCGGTACAGCGACGCGTAGTGCCGCTCCTCGTCGGAGAACGCGACCTGTTCGCGCCAGAGTTCGGGGCGGGTGGCGAGGTCGTCGACGAGGGCCTGGAGCTCGCGCTTGTCGAGCGTGCGGTCCGGCAGGGCCTCGTACGTCATGGGGTGGCTCCCTTCAGGAGGCGGGCGGGGTTGGCGGTGCGCAGGGCGTGGACGGCGGCGGCCGCGCCGAGGTCGGGGACGGTGGGGGAGGCGTAGGGGCGGTCGCTGCCGCTGACGACCACGTCGATGCCGACGGCCCGCACCAGCGCGTCCACGGCGCGCGTCCCGTACGACGAGGTCTCGTAGAAGGCGTCGAAGTCGACCTCGCCACGCCCGCCGCCGCGCGCCGCGAACCGTTCGCCGTGCAGCGGGGCGAGGCCCGCGAGGGCGGCGAAACAGACGCGCAGACGGGGGTGACGGGCGCGGCCGAAGGCGCGGAAGGCGAACCAGGACGCGTGCATCTGGTGGACGTACGGGACCAGCGCGGGCCACCAGGGCGGGGTGCCGGGAGTGGGCGGGGCCGTGCCCGGGTGGACGAACAGCGGCTTGTCGTGGCGGGTGAGGACGTCGAGGAGGGGCGCGCAGAAGTCCCAGCCGGCCGCGTCCGGCAGGGCGGTGGCGGGGAGCTGGAGGCCCGCGCAGCCCCGGCGGAGTTCGCGCTCGACCGCGTCCGGGTCCGTGTCCGGTTCCGACAGGCAGGCCGAGGCCCAGACGCCGAAGGGGGCCGGGAGCGCGAGGGCGCCGTCGTGGAAGGCGGCGAGCAGCGGGGCGGCCTCGGCGGACGGCAGGTGTTCGATGCCGAGCGGGCTGGAGAGGGAGACCAGGGCCAGGTCCAGGCCGTCGGCGTGGGCGAGCGCGGTGCGGGCCGCGACGTCGTGGTCGGCCGGGTCGACCTCGTACGGCGGCTCGCCCGTCAGGTGCAGGGTCCAGCCGTCGAGGTACGGCGGTGCGGTGCGGGCGCGCAGCAGCTCGACGAAGGCGGGCGGCCAGATGTGCTGGTGGACGTCGGTGGGCACGCGGCGGTCCTCGCTGGGTGTACAGATGTTAAGCGCTTCACTGATGCGATTAACTTAAGCGGTTAACAAGGAGGCGTCAAGCGTGCGGACGGGGCGGGGACGGGGTGTGGGTGGGGGTGGAGGCGGGGTGCGGGCGAGGTGTGGGCGTGGGGTCCGTCGGAGGATCGGTCAGGGGCCGGCCGGGCCGTGCGCCCACAATGTGGACGCGTCCCGGTAGGCTTCCCGACATGGCCAGGCCCAATAAGCGCACCACCCTCCGGGAGGTGGCCGAGGCCACGGGCCTCTCCACCGCCGCCGTCTCCTACGCCCTGCGTGGCAAGCACGTCTCGAAGGAGACGGAGGAACGGGTGCGCAAGGCCGCCGCCGACCTCGGTTACGAGGCCGACCCCATCGCCCGCGCCCTCGCCAGCGGTCGCACCAGCATGGTCGGTGTCCTCGCGGGCGACCTCCAGGACCTCTGGCAGCAGCAGCTGATGGCCGCCATCGGCCGGGAGCTGCTGGCCGGCGACCGCTACGCGCTGATCCTCGACGCGGGCGGTGACCCCGACCGTGAGCTGAAGCTCGCCAAGCAGCTGCGCGACCAGCGTGTCGACGCGCTGCTGGTGTCGCCGGTGAACCCCTCGGCCGAGGGGTGGGCGGCGATCGCCGAGGCGTTGCCGGTGGTGGCCGTCGGCGACTCGCTCAGCACGGCCCGTACCGCCGGGCAGGTCATCTTCGACAACCGGGCCGGCATCGACTCCGTCCTGGAATATCTGCACGGGCTCGGCCACCGCCGGGTGACCGTGCTGACCCCGACCCGGCCGAGCACGCCCGACCGGCCCGCCGACGTGTACGTCCGCGAGGCCGCCGAACGGCTCGGGCTGCGTGCCGAACTGGTCCCCTGCCCGCAGGAGTTGGGCGAGGCCACAGTCGTCGCCCGACGTCTCCTGGACGGGCCCCGGCCCGCGACCGCCGTCTTCTGCTTCTCCGACTCACTGGCGTACGGGGTGTACGCCGCCGCCGCCGAGGCCTCGCTCTCCGTCGGCCGGGACGTCTCCGTGGTCGGTTTCGACGACCACCCCGTGTCACGGGTCCTCACCCCGCCGCTGACCACGGTGGACTGGGGCCTCCCGGAGATCGCCGCGGAGGCCGCACGCCTGACCGTGGCGGCGATCGAGGGGAAACGGGTCCGGAAGAAGCGGATCCTGTGCGCGCCGAGGATGAGTGAACGGGGCTCAGCGGTCCGGGTGTAGCCCCACGGGGTTTCCGCCCCCGCCGCCCCTACCCGTCCCAGGGGGCCCCTCACCGCGCTCGCCGGCCCGGCTTCGGCCGTGGTGTCCAACCCGGCGGTGCTCGTCGTCCGCCCATCCTCATCGGCTTC
>NZ_JBEYFS010000435.1:0-4307 GCF_040634475.1 Streptomyces sp. NPDC007095 | reverse complement strand
CAGAGATGAGGAAAGGCGGCAGACAGGAGGCAGGCACGTGATCGTGGTGTCCGAAGAGGTGCGGGAAGCGCTCGACGCGCGCCGGCCGGTGGTGGCCCTGGAGTCGACGATCATCGCGCACGGGCTGCCCCGCCCGCGCAATCTGCAGGTCGCGCTGGAGCTGGAGGACGTCGTACGGCAGGAGGGCGCCGTACCGGCGACGATCGCCGTGCTGGACGGGCGGCCCCATGTCGGACTGGACAAGGAGCAGTTGGAGCGGGTCGCCAACGAGGACGGGATCCGTAAGCTGGGGCACCGCGATCTGCCGCTCGCGGTGGCGGCGGGTGCGAGCGGCGCGACGACCGTGTCCGCGACGGCGTTGCTGGCCGCTCTCGCGGGTGTCCGCGTGTTCGCGACGGGCGGCCTCGGCGGGGTGCACCGGGAGTGGACGGTGACGCAGGACGAGTCGGCGGACCTGGGTCTGCTGGCGCGGACCCGGATCACGGTGGTGTGCGCGGGCGTCAAGTCGATCCTGGACGTGCCGGCGACACTGCAGCGCCTGGAGACACTGGGCATCGCGGTGGCCGGGTACGGCACGGCTCGCTTCCCCGGCTTCTATCTGTCCGACTCGGGGCATCCCGTGGACTGGACGCTGGACTCCCCGGGGCAGGTGGCGGACGTCATGCGCGCGCAGGACGCGCTGGACGGCCCGGAATCGGCGCTCATCGTGGCGAACCCGGTCCCCGAGGAGGAGCAGCTCGATCCCGCGCTCCACGCGCGCGTGCTCGCCGAGGCGTTGCGGGCGTGCGAGGCGCAGGGAGTGAGCGGGCAGGCCGTGACGCCGTTCCTGCTCGACCATCTGGTGCGGCACACCGACGGCGCGTCACTGAGCGCCAATCTGGCGGCGGTGCGCGGCAACGTACGACTCGCGGGACGGATCGCGGCGGCCTGGGCCGGGGTGTGAACGGGACGGATCGCGGCGGCGGCCCGGGCCGGGGCGCGAACCGGGCGGACCGGGGCGGTTCCGGGCGGGACGCGGGTCCGGCGCCCGGGGCGCTGCTCGTCGTCGGTGACGTGGTCACGGACATCGTCGCCCGGCACCACGGGCCGCTCGCGGCGGGCACCGACACGGCCGCCGAGATCCGTACCCTGCCGGGCGGGGCCGGTGCCAACGTCGCGTGCTGGGCCGCGCATCGGGGCCGCGCGGAGGTGCGGCTGCTGGGCCGGGTGGGGGCGGATGCCGCCGCTTGGCACGAGCGTGAGCTGGTGGCCTGCGGCGTACGCCCCCTCCTCGTCGTCGATCCGCAGGCACCGACGGGGACGGTGATCTGTCTGGTGGACCAGGGGGCCTCGGCCGAGCGGACGTTTCTCACCGACAGCGGGGCCTCCCTGCGGCTCGGCCCCGACGACTGGTCGCCCGCGCTGCTCGACGGTGTCGCGCGGCTGCATCTGTCGGGCTATCTGCTCTTCTCCGAGCCGAGCCGGGCGCTGGTGTCGGTGGCTCTGGAGTCGGCACGCGCGCGGGGGGTACCGGTCAGCCTGGACCCCGCGTCGGCGGGGTTCCTCACGGAACTGGGCGTGGACCGCTTCCTCGCGCTCGCCGAGGGCGTCGATCTGCTGCTGCCCAGTCGCGACGAGGCGTTCCTGCTGACGGGCCTGCCCGATCCGGCGGACGCGGCGGCCAAGTTGAGCCGCCACGTCCCCCTGGTCGTCGCGAAGCAGGGCCCCGACGGGGCCCTCGTGGCCCGCTCGGGTGCCGTACGGGCCCACGTCCCGGCGGTGCCCGCGGACCCTCGCGACACCACGGGTGCCGGTGACGCGTTCACCGGAGCGTTCCTCGCCGCCCTTCTCGCGGGCGCCGAGCCCGAGGCGGCGGCGGTGGAGGGGTGCAGGGCGGGGGCGATGGCGGTGGAGCGGGTCGGGGGCAGGCCCGAGGGGGCGCGGGTCCGGTAGTGGCGCTACTTGCGTCCCCAGGCCGAGATCATCGGCGCGGTCGCCAGGTCCATCGACCCGGAGGCCACGTTGGCCAGGTGACGGTCGATGTCCTCGTCGGTGGCGAGTCCCGCGGTGACGAGCTGGTCGCGGATCTGACGGATCGTCGCGGACTCGAGGTCTGCGCAGGCGGTCGAGGTGACGGGGAAGTACGCGTCGGCCTCCACCTCGCGCAGTCCCGCCTCCCGCAGCAGGCGAGGGAGTTTGCGGCCGTAGGAGAGGTCGGCGCCGCGCTCGGCGAGCAGCTTGCGGAAGCCGTGCCTCAGCCGGTTCGCGAGCTGTTGCTCGGGGCCGTGTTCGTCGGGGCAGAGCAGCGGTTGCAGCGCGGGGTCGGCGTCCTCGATGAGAAGCCGTCCGCCGGGCCGCAGGGCCTTGACCATCGACCGCAACGCCCGCTCCCGGTCCGGTACATGAACCAGCACGAGCCGTGCGTGCACGAGGTCGAAGCCCTCCCCCGGCGGTTCCTCGGCGCCCACGTCGTGCACCCGGATCTCGACCGGCGGGCGGGCCGCGGAGGCCGCCCACGACGTGTCGATGTCGGTCGCGACGACCCGCCCGGTCGGGCCGACCTTCTTGGCGAGCCAGGACACCACGGACGTGCCGCCCGCGCCGACCTCCCAGCAGCGCCAGCCGGACCCGATGCCGAAGCGCTCGATGTGCCGGAAGGTCGTGGGGTCGAAGAGAGCGGCGAAGGCGTCGAAGCGCTTTCCCGCCTCGGTCTGCCGGTTGTCGAGGAGATAGCCGTCGGTTTGCGTCATACAGCGATCATCCCAGTTGACCCGCTTGTCCGGAATCGCCGACGCTCCCGTTCCCCCCACCCGTGCGTCACCGCGGGCACCGACCTCCTCTGACGCTCGGACAGCAACCCTGCCCGGTCTGGTCCGAGACCGCCCGGCACCACCGAAACGAAGTGGAACATTCCGTTCCCACAGGCTTTCCCGGCGGGCGAAAGGGACTGGCAGACTTGCACACCAGGGCGCGAAGTACGGCGCGGGGAGATCCACGCAAGGAGTTCCGGATGTCCATGGCAGGGAATCTGCGGAAGGTCACGGGCCTCGGCAAGGTCGGCGGCCTCCGTAAGGTGGCGCGGCTGGCCCGGCGGCGTACCCGTGTCGACCTGAGTCACCACGCCCGGTCCCCGCTGGGCACGGCGGTGGTGAACTGCGTGGCGTACCAGGACGGCGCCAGGGTCCCGGGCGGACGCGATCTCGTCGAGACCGTGGAGCGGATCCGCAAGAGCGACGAGGGTTTCGTCTGGCTCGGGCTGCACGAGCCCACGGACCAGGAGTTCGCCGGCATCGCCGACCTCTTCGACCTGCACCCGCTGGCCGTCGAGGACGCGGTGGAGGCCCATCAGCGGCCGAAGCTGGAGCGGTACGGCGACACACTCTTCGCGGTGTTCAAAACGGTCTGCTACGTCGAGCACAAGGAGCTGACGGCGACCAGCGAGGTGGTGAACACCGGCGAGATCATGGTCTTCGTAGGGTCCGACTTCGTCATCACCGTGCGGCACGGACGGCACGGGTCACTGGGGCCGCTGCGCGAGGAGCTGGAGGCGGACGCCCGTCAGCTCGCCAAGGGCCCGGCCGCGGTGCTGCACGCGATCGCGGACCATGTGGTCGACGACTACGTGCATGTCACGGACTCGGTCCAGGAGGACATCGACCAGGTCGAGGCCGATGTTTTCGCCGAAAACGGCGCGCGGGCGGACGCGGGCCGCATCTACCAGCTCAAGCGCGAACTCCTCGAACTGAAGCGGGCGGTGGTGCCGCTCGCCCGCCCCGTCCAGGAGCTCGCCACCCGGCCGATACGGGTGATCGCCCCGGAGATACAGGCGTACTTCCGGGACGTCTCCGACCATCTGCTGCGGGTCACCGAGCAGATCGCCGCCTTCGACGAACTGCTCAACTCGATCCTGCAGGCGCACCTCGCGCAGGTGACGGTGGCGCAGAACGAGGACATGCGGAAGATCACGGCCTGGGCGGCGGTCATCGCCGTACCGACGATGGTCTGCGGGCTCTACGGCATGAACTTCGACCACATGCCGGAACTGCACTGGCGGTTCGGTTACCCCATGGTCATCGGCGTGATCACCCTCGCCTGCCTCGTCCTGTACCGGGGGTTCCGGCGCAACGGCTGGCTGTGAGAGTGGTGAGCCGCTCCTCGCCCGGCACGGCCGGCCGGGCGGGAGTGCGCGCTCATGACCCTCCTGGTCGCAAGAGTCCGCGCGGTCAGCGCAACGCGCTCCTCGCGTAGACGCTCTCGACCCACGCGGCGAGCTGTTCGTCCGTCAGATGCTGGGCCAGGTCGGCCTCGCTGATCATGCCGACGAGGCG
>NZ_JBEYFS010000434.1:0-4409 GCF_040634475.1 Streptomyces sp. NPDC007095 | reverse complement strand
CGTCTTCCGCGATCAGACGATCACCGCCGAGCATCACAAGCGCTTCGCCGCCGCCTTCGGCGAACTGCGCCCCGTCAACCCGCCGCCGCCCGAGGGCGATCCCTACATCCTGGAGATCCGCACGACGTCGGCTGCGGCGGACGTGGCGGGCAACGGATGGCACGCGGACGGTACCGCCGACGCCGAACCGTCACTGGGGTCGATGCTCTACATCACCGAGATTCCCGAGCCGGGATGCGGCGGCGACACCCTCTTCGCCAACATGCACCTCGCCTACGACATGCTCTCACCTGCCATGCGCGCCCTGCTGGACCCGCTGACCGCGATACACGACGGCGCGCAGGCCCTGGCGGGATACACACCGCCCGCGGACTACGTCATCCCCAAGAGCGAACACCCGCTCGTCGCCCGGCACCCCGAGACCGACCGCAGACTGCTCTACGTCAACAAGGCCTACACCAGCCGCATCCCGCAGCTCTCCGCCGACGAGAGCCGGGCCCTGCTCGACATGCTCTTCGACATCATCGCCCGCAGGGCGGTCCTGCACTGCCGCGTCCGCTGGACGCCGGGCACGCTCGTCTTCTGGGACAACCGGTGCGTCCAGCACCACGCGACGTACGACTACTACCCCTACGCCCGCTACGGCCAGCGCGTCGCCATCAACGGAGGCCCCGTCAAGGGCTGATGTCCTGCCCCGGTGAGGCGTCGTGCACGGACCCCGGTCCCGCGTACGACGCCTCACCGCGCTGCCTGAGGTCAGTGCCGTTCCGCATCGAACTCCAGCACCTGCGTGAGCCGGACGTTGTTGCCCGAGGGGTCCGGAACGATGTGTCGATCCCGTAGGGCTGCACGGCAGGCGGGTCGTTATCCCGGCGGAGCCGGCATGAGCAACCGCCGTTCGACATCGCAGCGAGGACCAGGCCACGGACGAGTGCTGAACCGCTCCTGTGACCACGGTGATCCTCTTGCCTATGGGGTTCGAGAAAGCGGCACTGCCCATCCCCCGTCGCTCGGGGCGGTCTCATAATTACTCGGCTTGATTCCCCAGGCAGTCCCGCGCCGATCTGCGGACGGGCGTCCCTCCTGTGTGGCGTCCGTCCGCAGATCGGCGCCACACAGGAGGGGCCACTCGATTGCCCGCCAACACCGGGTTCGTGATGGCCAGTTCGTCAGGAAGTCCCCCGGACAAGGGAGCCCGCCGACTGGCGGTTGAGCATCGGATCAAGCCTGCGGGTGCCGATAAATCATCCGGCCAGGTCAGCGGTGTGATGGGTGGTTGGCTGCAGGTGGGGCCGCTGGGGCGGTGGGGAAGCGCCTGTCCTGGCATGATGATCAGTCGTGCTGCTGCGCCTGGCCTGCCTTGCCGTCACGAACACGTTCTCCCTCATACGCCTTCTTCCGATGAGTGAGCGGGAGAAGGAGATCGAGATCCTGGTCCTACGGCACCAGTTGACCGTCCTGCGGCGCCAGGCCACGAAGCCCGCCTTCACCCCGGATGACCGGTTTCTGCTGGCCGGCCTGCTGCACCATCTGCCCGTGGAGAAACTGCGTCGCCTTCTGTTGCTGCTACGGCCGAACACGATCCTGCGCTGGCACCACGATCTGCTGAAGCAACGTCATGCCGCGACCCGCCTACGACGTCGGCGGGGACGACCGCGGACCCTCCGCTCGATCCGCACCCTGGCGCTGCGTTTGGCCAAGGAGAACCCGCATTGGGGCTATAGGCGCGTGCACGGCGAGCTCGCGGCTCTCGGCAGCGGGGTCGCTGCCTCGACCGTGTGGGAGATCTTCAAGGAACACGGCATCGACCCTGCGCCGCAGCGGGACCACAGCACCTCGGCCGCCCTCCTGCATGGTCAGGCCGAGGCCATACTCGCGTGCGACTTCTTCGAGATCCGCACGTTGACCGGCGCGCGGTTGAACGTGTTCGCCATGATCGAGCACGCCACCCGCAGAATCCGGGTCCTGGAGGCCACCACGCATCCGACCGCGGCCTGGGTGGTGCAGTCGGGGCGCAATCTCGTCGTGGATCTGGAAGACGCGAAGGCGAGGGCGAAGTTCATGATCCGTGACCGGGACTCGAAATTCACCGCCGCGTTCGACCCTGTCCTCGCGGACGCGGGTATCGAGGTCGTACTCAGTGGCGTCCGGATGCCGAGAATGAACTCGATCACGGAACGGTGGGCGCAGACCTGCCGGCGCGAGCTCCTCGACCGTACTTTGATCTGGAACGAACGCCACCTCCACCACGCGCTGCGCGAGTTCGAGCAGTTCTACAACGGGCATCGACCCCATCGGACCCTCGGGCAGGCCGCGCCGTTGCGCGCGCTGCCCGAGCCGATGACCGATCCAGAGCAGATCATGCGCCTCGACGTTCGCCGACACGACCGACTTGGCGGCATCCTTCACGACTACCGACATGCCGCTTGACCAGTGCGGATGATTTATCGGCACCCGCACTGACTCGCGGTCGGGCCTTGCCGATCTCGGGCAAGGCCGGGCTACCCGCGGGCGGTGGTGAACCGCACCCTGCTACCCCGCTTGTCCCGCTGCGCGGCAAAACACCAGGCGCACAGCGAGAGCCAGCCCGGGCCGTAACCCTGGCATCAGCGCCACCACAAATCCCAGCACAGCTTAAAGTTCCACCTGGCCACGGCCGACTTCTGGCTGTTCGACTCCCGCCGCGAGTCCTCTCAAACCGGGGTCCTGGTGTGCACCATCGAGCAGGACTCCGGCCCAGGTCCGGGCCCTGTACGCATGCGAGCCGTGCCGGGAAGCAGCGCGAGCTCATGCCGGTTGCCGAGCAGCCGCTGAAGAGCGAGCACGCGCTGGAGTTCCCACCGTCAGCCTTCTGAATGCGAGAGCGGCGGTCGCCGTTGCACCCCCGCGCCAGGCGTCCGCCACCCGCGTCCTCATGGCTACTTGGGGCTAGTCGATGTCTCCCTTGTCGAAACCGACCTGTCCGGATTGGACGAGACCGACGAAGGCAGTCCAGGCCGTAGCAAGAGCGCCGGAGCTGGATGCCGAGAGCGGTCGGGGGCTGTGGATCGTTGCGGCCATCGCTTCCGAGTACAGCGGTCCTGGGGTGTCAGCCCCGACTGCACGAAGACCTGGTGCTCTCTCACCGTGCCCGCAGTGATGGAACCTGCCGTCTGATGGCTGCTTTGGAGTTCACGCCGGCGCAACAGACGTCAGCGGCCTCACCGGCCATGGACATGGGTGACCTCGCGGAGCTGGTCCGCTCGCCCAGACATTCGCAAAGCTCCGTCCCTGAGCTTCCCCCGAGATGCGGAGTGAGTTGACAGAGGGTCAGATGGGACTCATGAGAGGAACATCGACCATGGCTGCCCCCAGAAAGTACTCGCTGGAGTTGCGTGAGCGTGCGGTGCGGATGTATCGCACCTCCGACCCGAAGCCCCAGATCAAGAAGCTCGCCGTCGATCTCGGTGTGCACCCGGAGGCCCTGCGCGGCTGGATCCGCCAGGCCGAGGCCGACGCCGGCGAGCGGGATGACCGGCTGACCACCGACGAACGCGCGGAGCTCACCGTGCTGCGCAAGGAGAACGTCCAGCTCAAGCGGGCGAACGAGGTCCTGCGGACGGCCTCGGCTTTTTTCGCGGCCCAGCTCGACCCGACCCGGCCCAGGTGACGGCGCTCCTCGACGAGCATCCACGCCTGGGGGTCGAGCCCGTCCTGCGGGAACTGCACATCGCCTCCTCCACCTACTACCGCTGGCGCCGTGCCGAGCGTGAGCCGTGCGAACGCGTGCGCCGGGACGCGGAACTCACCGAGCAGATCAAGGAGATCCACGCCGACTCGGGCGGGATCTACGGCTCGCCGCGCGTCCACGCCGTCCTCAGACGCGAGGGCGTCCACGTGGGCCGCAAACGGGTCGAGCGACTGATGCGTGAGGCCGACATTGTGGGCATCAGCCCGCGCCGGAAGGGCTTCACTCGCCGGGACCCCAAGGCCACGCTCGCCCCGGACCTGGTCGAGCGCGACTTCACCGCGCCCGCGCCGAACCGGCTGTGGGTCACCGACCTCACGATGATCTCGACCGGCGAAGGGCCGCTGTGGCTCTCGGCGATCCGGGACGCGTTCTCCCGGAGAGTGGTGGCCTGGGAGACCTCCGCCCGCGCGGACGCCGACCTGGTCCTCACCACCCTGGAGTACGCCCTGGCCAGCCGAGAGGTCGAGCCCGGACAACTCGTACACCATGCCGATCACGGCTGTCAGTACACATCCGTGAAGCTGACAACTCGCCTCCTGAGAGCGGGAGTTGCGGCGTCCATGGGCTCGGTCGGGGACTCGTACGACTGTCAGTCTTTTCGCACCGGATCCCGCAAGGATCGGGTAGCCCCGGCTGAGGCGGTCTGACTCTTGCTTATGACTGACCCCGTGAGTGTCCT
>NZ_JBEYFS010000433.1:0-4446 GCF_040634475.1 Streptomyces sp. NPDC007095 | reverse complement strand
CCACCACGGTCTGACCAAGGGCCCGGAACCCAGCAACACCACACCCTGACACGCCGCCAGATCTCCACACACCCAACAACGTGACAGTGCCCTCCGGCGGTCACGCAGGCGAATCTGAAGTCGACGATCTGCCGCAAGGGCGGCTACACCTCCGGCATCCGGCCGTCCACGTCCGTCACCGGCAAGGAGAAGGCGCTCAACGCCGCCTCCTACGGCTACAAGGGCCGCATGGGCGACGCTGAGTACGACCACCTCATCAGCCTGCAGCTGGGCGGCGACCCGAACGATCCCCGGAATCTGTGGATCGAGCCGCCGGACCCGGGCCACAAGGCGGGCGGCGGGGTCAACAACGCGAAGGACCCGGTGGAGACGAAACTGCACACCGCCGTCTGCGCCGGCAAGGTCACTCTCGCGGCCGCGCAGAAAGCCATCGTCACCGACTGGACCACGGCCCTCGGCAGCCTCGGCCTCGGGTGAGTGCGCGGCGGCCGGAGGGAATGCCCTGCCGGGTTCTGGCAGCCCCTGATGGTCCTTTGGCGGTTGTGCGCAGGTGAAAGCCCCGGCTGGACGGGGGAGACCAGCCGGGGCCGTAGGTGGTGGCGTGCGGAGGGCGGTCGCCTCGCGGCGGAAGGCTCCATGGGGCTTCAGCCGGACGATCGTCCCCATGGGCTGTAGGTGAGGCCCGGGGACACTGTCCCCTCCGCAGCCACGCTTAGATGAACGGTCAACCGTCTCCAGATGTTCCCGCCCATCTCCCGGTTGCCAGTGTGAGCTGCATCGCGCCACCGGGGGTGAGGCGAGGGAGATTCGCTCTTTCGCCCGCACCTGGGTGAACTCGCACGTCAGGATGGGGAGATGCCGATCTCTCACGAGCCCGTCATGGAACTGATCCGCGCCTCGATGGATCCGGCGAGCCGCGCCGCGCCGCGCCCCGTCGACTCGCCCGCCGGCCGCCTCGTGTCGGCGGCCGCGCGCGCCGACACGGACGAAAACGGCACGGACCGCATCTTCCTGCTCGCCACCGGCACGACGGCCGCCGCGACTGGGCTCACGCTCGTGCTCGCGGACGAGACCGAGCAGACGGTCGACGAACTCCTCACCGCCATCGAGGAAGCCTCCGAACGCGGTGCGGCCGGAGGCGGTCCGAAGCTCAACGCGCTGCCTGTCATCCGGGCACTGCTCGCAGACCAGGCCAGCGCCGGCGAAGTGCTCGGGAGTACGTTCGCCCGGGACCAAGGCGAGTTCGTCGACCTGATCCTCGAACTCGCCGACTTCACCGCCACCTGCATCACCATCCGGGCAGCGCGCCATGGGACACCGGTCACCGAAACGCTGGCTGACCTGGAGGAGATGCTCAAGGAGTTCGTCGACGCCTGACCAAGGTCCGGCTCTCAGCCGGCTCGTCGGCTGGACAGGCTGCACCGGCCGCGAGGCTGTGGCACCGTAGGTCCGGGCCCGTCACCTTCCCCCGTGGTGACGGGCCCCACCTGTGTCAGAGGTCGTTTTCATATGTTTTGTGTCGCTTCACGCGCCACAGGTGGATGCTTGTGCCTCTGATGTGTCGGGTTCCGGCGGCGGGAGCAATCACCGATATCAGCTCCCCTTGGAACGCGACAGGCTCTGCCGGATGAGACGGGCAATATGGGCTTCCCTCACGTTCCGCGTGCACCCCAAGTACTGGCCAGTCCGCTTTCGTAGGCGGCGATGACGAGTTGGGCCCGGTCCCTGGCCCCCAGCTTTGTCAGCAGACGGCTGACGTGGGTCTTGACCGTGCCAACGGTCAGATACAGCTCGGCTGCGATTTCGTTGTTGGACAGGCCACGTGCGATCAGACCCAGCACGTCACGCTCGCGGCCGGTCACCCCGTCCAGGGCATGGGTGACCGGGCCTGTGTAGCCGGGGCGGCGGACGTAGGTCTCGATGAGCCTGCGGGTGACGCCGGGTGACAGCAACGACTCCCCGGTGGCGATCACCCGCACGGCGTCGATCAGGCGTGCGGGTGGAGTGTCCTTGAGGAGGAAGCCCGCGGCGCCTGCGCGGAGCGCCTCGAAGACGTACTCGTCCAGGTCGAAGGTGGTGAGCACCAGGACGTGGACGGGCACCGGAGACGGGCCGCCGAACAGCGCGCGGATGGCCTCGATGCCATTGATCCCGGGCATCCGGATGTCCATCAGGGCTACATCGGGGCGCAGTTCGCGGATCACCCTGACCGCCTCGGTCCCGTCGGCCGCCTCGCCGACGACCTGGAGATCGTTTTCCGACTCGAGCAGCACCCGGAACCCGGCACGCACCAGCGTCTCGTCGTCCACCACGACGACCCGCACCGTCATGCGCCCTCCAGATCGGCGCCCACGGGGAACTGGGCTGTTCGCTCGTCCGCGGCGTACGGCAGCCGGGCGGCGACGCGAAAGCCGTGCGGCGAGAGCGGGCCCGCGTGAACCTCGCCGCCGTAAAGGGCGGCGCGTTCCTTCATGCCGGTCAGGCCGTGGCCCTCGGTGATCGGGGTGGACGTGCGGCCGGCTCCGGCATCGACGACCGTGAGAGAAACCTCGCCCGGCGCGTGGGCGACCGTCGCCCGGGCGTGGCTGGTGCGGGCATGCTTGACGACGTTGGTCAGGGCTTCCTGCACGATGCGGTAGGCGGCGCGGTCCAGACCTCGGGGCACGGCGTGCGGGTGACCGCTGATCGTCAACTCGACCTGTACACCGGCCCGTCGGATCTGCTCGAGGAGCGTGTTGAGGTCGTCCAGGCCGCCGGGCAGCCATTCGGCACCGTCGTCATCGCGCAGGACACCCAGCAGCGAACGCAGCTCTCCCAGAGCATCCCTGCTCGTCGTCTCGATCGCGGAGAGGGACTTCGCGGCCTCGTCAGGTCGGCTGCCGATCACGTGGTGGCCGACGCCCGCCTGGACCGCGACGATGCTCAGGCTGTGCGCGACGACATCATGCAACTCCCGGGCGATACGCATGCGTTCCTCGACGAGGAGGAGCTGTGCCCGCTCTTCGGCCTGCTCGACCAGGCCTCGAGTGTAGGCGCGGCCCCGTCTGGTGGACCATCCGATCGCCCAGGCGGCGGCCTCGACAATGAGGCTTTGGCTCATCCCCGGCCACCCCCAGTAGTCGTGCCCTGTTATGCCCTGCATAGGGATCATCAAGGCGAGTTGTGCGGCGCCTGCCACCACGCACGCGTACGCCGCGACACGCGTGGGTCGGGCAACCGCCACCCCGTACACCAGCAAGGCAGTCGCCAGCACACCCGTCAGGCTGAGCGCGCCGTCGGTGGCCATCACCACCGACGCCACCGCCAGTGCAGGCAGTGGCAGCAGCCGCCGGACGGCGACGGCCGTGCCCAACGAGCACGTCAGCACGGTCTGCCATGCCGGCCAGCCCGTGCGGTGCGTGCCAAGCGTCCACCACACGACGTTCGACGCCATCAGGACCACGGCGAAAAGCACATCCAGCGCGATCAGCTGAGTCGGCGTCAGCTTCCCGGCATGGGACGCCACGTCATGCCTCACCATCATGCCTCGCATGCATCCGACCCTAGCCGGGAGGGCGATCATCCGCCTCTGTCCAGGGATAGAGATCAGCCGGTCATTCCGTGGTCAGATCCGCGGGGCGGGCACCCTCTGCCAGGGTCGGCCACATGGATCTCTCCCGGACGCCCGCCCGCCGATGGCTTTCCCCTGTGCCCTGGGGCTTCGCCCTGCTCGCCGCCGCGTCGTCCCTGACGTACGGCGGTGATCACGCGGTGAACGCCTGGGCATCGACCAACCTGGCCAATATGGGTGATCATCCTGTGGAGGCGCTCATCACCTCCGCCTTCCTGTTCGGCGCCGATCCCTGGGCCTGTCTGCGCAGCATCGCCCTCGCCGGGGCCATACTGGCGTTTCTCGTCATCCGGTTCGGCAACATGCGGGCGGTCGCGCTGATCGCGGCCGGCCAGGTCCTCGGCACACTGGTGAGCGAAGGGCTGCTGGCAGCACGGATCGCGGCGGGCCAAGCAGACCCGGCGCTGCGTACGACGCTGGACGTCGGCCCGTCCTACGTGATCGTCTCGGCCCTGGCCGCTGTGGCGGTAGCGGGGGCCAGGCGGTGGCACCGATGGACCGCGCTCGCCGCGCTCGCGGTGCGCGCACCGCACATCACGAGCGGCCTGACCACGCTGGGGGTCACTCCCGTCGGCCACGTGACAGCACTGTCCACCGGGATGCTGCTGGCATGGGGTCTGCGGTCGTCCGACGCCCGCCACCGCTACCTGCACCGACTGACGTTACGCGCAGCGCCGCTTCAGAGCGAGGAGCGTACCAATGGTCGGGCATTGTCAACTTGAGCTGGTGGCCTTGGGGCCAGGGGCCTGCCGATCAATAACTCATCGGTTTTCGTGGGCTGTTGGGTCGTAGGATGCGGGGGTGTCGGAGGGGACGAAGGCAGAGCTGGTGGACGT
>NZ_JBEYFS010000432.1:2473-4471 GCF_040634475.1 Streptomyces sp. NPDC007095 | reverse complement strand
GGGGCGGGGCCGCGCGGGGGGGGCGCCCCCCGGCGGGGGCGGGGGGGGGGGCGCGCGGGGGGGGGGGGGGGGGTGGGGGGGGGGCGGGGCGGGGGCGTTGCGCACCGGCGGTCTCCTCGCGGACGACTTCCCGCAGGGCCCGGCCGAAGCGGGCGATGTCCTGGGGGGTGGTGTCGGGACCGAGGGACGCGCGCAGGGCGGTGGCGGCGCCGGAGCGGGGCAGGTGGAGCGGGGTTTCCTGCGCGACCGTCTTCCACAGGACGACACCGCGGGCCGCCAGCCGGCGGCGGACGAGCGCGGCGGGCAGGTCGCGGTGGCGGAAGGCGAGGATGGCGGACTGGATCCGGCCGGGGGCGATCAGTTCGGTGCCGGGGCACCCCTCGACGGCGGCACGCAGGGCGGGCAGGAGCCCCTGCCCGGCCAGGCCGGCGGTGGTGGCGGTGGTGGCCGTGTGGTGGGCCAGGGCGGCGTTCAGGCCCGCGACGGCCGCGTTCCGCGGCAGGGGGCGGTGGGCGGAGGCGTCCTCGAACGCGGCACGCAGCCGGGGCGCCAGGAAGGCGAACCCGACGTCGTACGGGCCGCGCAGGAACCGCCAGCCGTCCCCCGTCAGCAGCTGGCAGCCGATGCGGCCGGCATCCACGGGGAGCTGACCGACGGCGTAGGAGGCGTCGACGGCGTACACGCACCGGTACGGGGCGAGGATCTGCCCGATCTCCTCGACCGGGTTGACGATTCCGCAGCCGGAGGGGACGTGGACGACCGAGACGAGGGCGACGTCGTCGTCGATGTGCCGGGCCATCCACTCCAGGTCCAGGTCTCCGTCCTCGCGCAGCGGGACGACCTCCACCGTGCAACGGGTGCGGTCGCGCAGGGCGTAGAGGGCGGTCAGGCGGGCGGCGCTCTCGTAGGGGGTCGTCCAGACGCGCTCGCCGCGGCCGGGGGCGAGGCGGGAGACCAGATCGCCGAAGGCGCCGGCGGCGTCCGTGACGACGGCGGTGTCGGCGGCCGGGACGCCGAGCAGAGCGCCGAGGCGCTCGTGGACCTCGGTGCGCAGGACGTCCTCGAGGTCCTCCTCGACCTCGTGCGGGCCGTAGCGGTCCTCGCGGCTCGCGCAGTCGGCGACGAGTGCGCGGACAGCGGCGGGCACAGGGCCCCAGCCCGCCGTGTCCAGGTGAACCGTCCGGCCCTCCTGGTCCGCGGGCTCCGTGCGGTCTGTGCCGTACGCGTGGTCCGTGCCGTACGCGTGGTCCCTGTGGTCCGTGGATGACGGCGTCGCGTTCATTTCCGGGGCCTCCCCCCACTGTCGCCAAATATTGCCAACTCGCTTGGCAATACCTTGCCTAGCGTGAGGCCGTGATGGCAACGGGGGCTCCGGCGGCGCTCTAGCGGAGGGGCCTCGAAAGCGCTGTTCAACCCCCTCGGGCTCGGCTCCGCACGACCCCCGGAGCGGGGTGTTTGACAAACTTTGCCAGGCATCTGCGCAGGCGGTACGGCGTCTCTCGCCAGTCTCCAGCCCGTCTCCAGCGAATACCGAGCGGACCCCGAGGAGGCGTTGCCAAGCTTCTTGGCAAGAAGTTACCAACGCAGATTCGCTTCATTGCCACAGAGGAGCTGTCATGAAGAACCTCGTCGCCCGCCTCGCCGTCACCGCCGCCACCGCCGCCGTCGCATCCGCCGTGCTCACCGCCGGCGGCATCAGCACCGCCGCGGACGGCATCGGCTGGCCCAAGGCGGCGAGCACCACGACCGCCTCCTCCTCCATCGGCTGGCCGAGGACGGCCGGCACCGTCTCCGCCGCCTCCGCGAACGGCGGCATCGGCTGGCCGAAGGTCACCACCGCCGCGGCCACCGACGGCATCGGCTGGCCCAAGGCCACCACCGCCTCCGCCACCGACGACATCGGCTGGCCCAAGGCCACCACCGCCTCCGCCACCGACGACATCGGCTGGCCCAAGGCCACCACCGCCTCCGCCACCGACGACATCGGCTGGCCGTACG
>NZ_JBEYFS010000432.1:0-2379 GCF_040634475.1 Streptomyces sp. NPDC007095 | reverse complement strand
CGGTCGCGGGCGGCAGCGCGGCCGTCTGAGGATGCCGCCCGCCCTCGCGCGTCCGTCCCATCCCACGCCGCCCGCGGAACGCTCCCCCGCCTCTCCCCCTGCGACGTCCACCGGACCACCGCCCACCGGACCACCCGCCGAACCCGTGAGGCCCCCGCCGGCTACAGCACCGTGGCGGGGGCTTCGGTCATGTCCCAGGACGGGCCTGCGGCCTGAGCGGGCATCCACGGCAACTCGAGCGGGATGCGGCACGGTGCTGCCCGGAGCCCCGCTTCGCCTCTCCCGTGTCCCGGAAGGAAGTCGCCCAATGGCCCACGCACCGTGGAACGCGAAATTCGAGGACGTCCTGCGCCAGGGCCTGCCGGGGCTCGGCAAGGACAAGGAGGCCGCCGCCGACGTCCCGATGGAGGCCTACGGGCTGGACTCCATGGCGCTCATCGGCATCGTCAGCGCGCTGGAGTCCGCGTTCCGCGTCAGCCTCGCCGGCCAGGTCGTCGTCCCGGTGCACGCCCTGACCGCCGGCCAGCTCTGGGGCATCCTCTCCGCCGCGCTGGCCCCGGCATGGGACGAGAGCCGGCCCGCCACAGCCGGCCGCCGCACGCGCGACCTCGGACCCTGGGCCGTGGCCTGAGCGCCGACCGGCATGCCGGTCCCTGGTACTGCGACCGCATCTGACGGTTGTGGCCTCGGCGTCTGCCGTGGAAGCGGCGGGCTCGGGCCCGGCTGCGTCGCCGGAAACATGACCAGTGCAGCTCGTTTCAGCATGATCTAGTGCCGCGGCAGGCAACGTTTGCCCGTCAAGGAGCGGCGTCCGGTGCGTGCTCTCGGCGTGCCGGCCGGAAGTCCTCGCACTGGACGTACTTGGGCTTTCGGCCGGTGCGGCGAGAGTGCGTGCCGGGCGTCGCGACGGGGCGAACGTTGCCTGTTGCGGCACTAGCGCGGAACCCCGGGCGTTCACGCCCGGGGGAAGCGCTTCTCTGGACTGCTCTGACCCGCGGGCGTGCATGGGTCTGCACTGTTTTGGCCTCAGCCGTCTACTGCGGGCGCTTCTGGTTCTCGATGTACTCCTTGATGATGCTGAGCGGGGCGCCGCCGCAGCTCGCCGCGAAGTACGAGGGTGACCAGAAGTGCGCGCCCCACAGGTACTTGCGGATGTGGTCGGGGTACCCCTGGCGGAGTCTGCGGGCGGAGACGCCTTTGAGGGAACCGACCAGCTTGGAGACCGAGACCTTGGGCGGGTAGTGCACGAGGAGGTGGACGTGACCCTTCTCGCCGTTGAACTCGACCAGTTCGGTTTCGAAGTCGGCGCAGACGGCTCGCATGACTTCCTCGCAGCGTCGCAGGATCTCGTCGGTGAACGGCCCGCGCCGGTGCTTCGGAGTGAAGACCAAGTGGGCGTGGAGGGTGTAGACAACCGTGCGGTGCCCTGGCCGGCTGAGGAGGGGCGGCGTCAGTAACCGTCGACGAACGTGACCGTCTCGTCGAGCGGCGCCCGGCCCGTGCGGGTGTATCCCACCGTGACGTCTTCGAACCCGATCGACATGCCGCAGAAGAGGAGGAGCTCGTCCGGGGGTGACAGGACCTCCGCGACGGTCTTGTGGTACTTCGCCCAGGCCATCTGCGTGCAGCTGTGCAGCCCTTCGGCGCGCAGCAGCAGCATGACGGTCTGCAGATACATGCCGGCGTCGGACCATTGGGCCGGGCCCAGGCCGCGGTCGATGTAGCAGAACAGGGCGGCGGGGGCGCCGAAGCAGTCCCAGTTCGCGGAAGCGGCCCTCTGGCGCGCCTCTATGTCCTCGCGCGGAATGCCGAGTGCGCCGTAGCGCTGCTCACCGAAGGCGGATCGGCGCTCCTGGTAGGGGCTCTTCAGCGCCGGCGGGTACTGCTCGTACTCCGGCTCGTCCCAGGGGTCGCCTGCGGCCAGGCGCTCGCCGGCACGCTTCTTGAGCTCGGCCAGCGGCCGGCCGGTCAGCACGTAGACGTGCCACGGCTGGAGGTTCGATCCGGACGGTGCCCAAGCCGCGCCGGACAGCACCCGCTCCAGCACCCCCCTCGGGACGGGCCGGTCGGTGAATCCGCGCACCGCCCGCCGGCTCGTGACCGCCTCATAGACGTCCATGACCGCCTGCCTCCCTCTACTCAACGCCGGCACTTCCGTTTCACTCAAGACAGTATCACTCGATACCATCTCGCGCGAATCCTCTGCCCCTGGTTCCCCGCCTCGGACACCGCTCTTCGGAGAAAGCCCATGGCCACGCTGCTGCACATCGACTCGTCCGTGTTCCCCGGCGAGGTCTCCTCGTCCCGTCCGGTCACGGCGACCTTCCGCAAGGTCTGGGAGGAGCGGCATCCGGAGGGCACGGTGATCTACCGTGACCT
>NZ_JBEYFS010000431.1:0-4617 GCF_040634475.1 Streptomyces sp. NPDC007095 | reverse complement strand
CCTCCTAGCGGAGCTCGCCCCTGGGCCGGTGCGTGTGTGGGTGCGTGAGTCCGTGCGTGAGCCCGTCGGCGAGTCCGTGCGTGAGTCCGTGCGTGAGCCCGTCGGCGAGTCCGTGCGTGAGTCCGTGCGTGAGCCCGTCCGTGAGTCCGTGCGTGAGTCCGTCTGTGAGCTGGTACGGGGCCGGGCCGTCCGTGTGTTGTCTATACGGGGCCGGGGTGGGCCGCGGCCTGTTCGACGGCGTCGGTGAGCCGGGCGTGGGCGAGGAGGGCCTCGGTGTGCGGGGTGAAGTCCTCGCGGTCGAGGACGGCCCGGGCGAAGACGCCGGCGATGTTGGTGAAGTGGGCGTCCGGGGCGAGGCGGATCTCGCGGACGGTGCCGCCCTGTTCGACGTGCAGGACGGGGACGTGCTCGTCGGGGGTGCTGAAGGCGCGTTCCAGGCGCAGCCGTCCCTGGCTGCCCCACAGGTCGTAGCCGCTGCGGTAGGCGTGTTCGACGCCGTAGGCGAGCTGGGCGGTGGCCCCGGAGGCGGCGGTCAGCAGGGCGCCGCCGGCGGGCGCCGGCCCGTGCGCGGTGGCGGGGCTCACCTGGGCGCCGGCCACCCGCAGGTGCGGGCCGAGGAAGAACTGGGCGGCGCGCAGCGGATAGGCGGCGACCTCGGGCAGGGTGCTGGCCCGCCGCAGGGTGCCATCGGCGTCGCGGCGCAGCGGGATCCCGAACTCGGAGCCGAACAGGCGCAGTTCGCCGATCAGCCCGTCGTCGAGCAGCTGCTGCACGCGGGCGTGCTGGGAGTGGTGGAGGAACATGAAGCTCTCCATCAGCAGCAGGCCGCGCTCGCGGGCGAGGGACACCGCCTTGTCCGCGTCCGCGAGGCGGGCGGCGAACGGCTTCTCGCACAGCACGTGCTTGCCGGCCTGAAGGGCCCGCAGGGTCCACTCCACATGCAGTCCGGGCGGCAGCGGCAGGTAGACGGCGTCCACGTCGTCGCGCTCCAGCAGCCCGGCGTAGCCGGCCACCGGCGTGCCGCCGAACCGGCCGGTGAACGTCCGCGCCTTCGCGAGGCTGCGGCTGGCGATCGCGGTCACCTCGACGAGCGGCTGGCGGGCCATCGAGGGCAGCATGCGCCGCTCGGCGATGTCCGCGCAGCCCAGCACCCCGATCCGCAGCACCGGCCCGTCCGCTCCTCGTGTGCGCTGGGGCCCGTTCACCGGGCGTACGCCCCGCCGCGGGCCCAGGCCGCGCGCAGTGCGCTCAGCAGGGTCCGGGCCTCGATGTTGAGGTAGTTGCTGTGCCGCAGCAGGGCGGACAGCTGGCCGGCGGTCACCCACAGGAAGTCCCCGGGCACGTCGACGGGGAACTCGCCGCCCACTTCCATCAGGACGTAGCGGTTGCCGGCGTGGTGGAAGCGTCCGCCCTCCTCGGACTGCACGGTGTCGTACAGCAGCGTGCCGGGATCGGCGCGCAGGACGAGGTCGAGGTAGCGGGGCCGGCGGGTCAGCGGCAGGGTCAGGGCGCGGCCGGGCTGGCACTGCACGGTGGGGCCGAGTTCGGCCACGTCCAGGACGCCGGCCTCGGAGCGGGCGTGGGCGAGCAGGTGCGGCACGCCGCCGATGCGGCGCACCAGGAACGCCGACAGGCCCTGTTCGGCCGGCGCGAGCAGGGGCTGGGTCCAGCGGGTGACCTCGCGGTTGGCGGCGGCCACGGACGCGGCGATGACGGTGAAGTGGTGGCCGCTGTCGTGGGCGATCGCGTCCTCGGTGCGCCGCCAGTTCTGCACGGCGGCCAGCGGCATGCTGGTCTGCACGAGTTCGCGGTGGGCCTTGATCTCGGTGAGCCGGTTGAGGAGGTGTTCCATGCTGTGCAGCGGGGGTCCCTCGTCGGCGTACGAGGGGATCAGCGACAGCACGGTGCGGGCGTCCATGTTGACCACGTTCGACTCGCGCAGCAGCTGGTGGATCTGGCCGAGGGTCAGCCAGACGAAGTCCTCGTGCGCGGGGACGGGGCCGAGGGCCTCGACCACCATGTTCCGGTTGCGTTTGCGCAGGAACCAGGAGCCCTGTTCGGACTGCAGGGAGTCGAACAGCACCCGGGAGGCGGTCCGCGGCGGGGCGAAGTACTCGATGTAGTTCACCCGGGCGCCCTTGTGCACGCCGGTGTAGTTGCTGCGGGTGGCCTGCACGGTGGGGGACAGCTGCACGGTCTCGAGGTTGCCGGGTTCCATCTTGGCCTGCATCAGGCAGTGCAGGACGCCGTCGAACTCCTTGACGACGATGCCCAGGATGCCGATCTCGGGCTGGTTGATGATCGGCTGTGACCAGGACGCGGCGTGCCCCTCCCACTCGGCGCGCACCTGCAGGCCCTCCACGGAGAAGAACCGGCCGCTGTCGTGCACGAGGTTGCCGGTGGAGTCCGCGAAGCGCCAGCCGACCAGGTCGCGGAAGGGGATGCGCCGCACCTCGTAGCGGTTGGTGCGGCGCTGTTCGGCGAACCATTCGCGGAAGACCGGATTGGGCGTCAGAGGGCTGTCCAGGGTCTGGGCCGACAGCGTGAAGCGCCGCCCCGGACGGGTGAGGGTGCCCGGGGGCACCGCCTGGGTGATGGTCATCAGTCGTGACTCCTTCGCCGTGTGCCGCGCGCCCAGGGCCAGGCCGCCGCCACGACGATCCGCCAGGGCGATCGGCCGTGACTGGAGAGCGCCTCGAAACGCCCCGCACGCCCGCTCGAACCCCCGTGTCTGCCGCTGCTACTTCTCCTGTCACTGCTAGACAAAGGGTGGGGGCGTCCCTACCGTGGGGCGGTATGAGAATCCTCTTTGCCAGCGCGGGCAACTTCGGGCACGTGTATCCCCTGCTTCCCTTGGCGAAGGCCGCGCGCGCCGCGGGCCACGAGGTCGCTTTCGCCACCGGCGAGCAGCTGCACCCGGCCCTGCGGGCGGCCGGCCTCGAGCCGGTGGCGGCGGGCCGCTCGGTTCCCGAGGCGTTCATGGAAGCAGTACGCGGCAGTGCCGGCCTCGAACACGGCGAGGGCGACGGCGACCTGGGCGCCCAGGACGTGCCGCCCGAGGTACTGGCCGACCTGCATGTGACAGTGTTCGGCTCGGTGCTGCCCCGCTGGGTGGCCGCCGACCTCGCCCCCGTCCTGGCCGGCGGGGGCTTCGACCTCGTCGTCTACGAGGCGCTCAACCCCGGCGCCGCCTTCGCCGCGCACCTGGCGGGCGTGCCCGCCGTCGCGCACGGCGTGGGCGTGATGGCGATGGGCCCCGAGGAGGCCCGCATCCAGGAGGAACTGCTGGCCACCGCCGCCGACCTGGGCGTGCACGTGCCCGGCGGCCAGCTGCTGGCCCTGGCCCGCACCTACATCGACATCTGCCCGCCCTCCCTGCAGGACCGCGGCTTCCTGGCCGCCCCGCTGCCCCGCGTCGAGCAGCGCCCCGTCGCCTACGGCGAGCCGGGCGAACTGCCTGCGGCCATCCGGGACACGGACGGCCCCTTCGTCTACCTGACCCTGGGCACCGCACTGGGCTCGGTGGACGTCCTGCGCACGGTCATCGAGGGGCTGCTGCCGCTCGAGGTGCCGGTCCTGGTGGCCACCGGCCCGGTGGTGGACGTCGCCGACCTGGGCGAACTGCCCGAGCGGGTGGTGGCGGCCGCGTGGGTGGCCCAGCCCGAGGCATTGAAGCGGGCGGCCCTGGTCGTCCAGCACGGCGGCGCCGGCACCACCCTGGCCGCACTCGCGGCCGCAGTGCCCCAGCTGATCCTCCCGCAGGGCGCCGACGGACCCGCCAACGCCGCCGCCGTACGCGACGCGGGCGCGGGCGAGGCGGTCTACGCCGCCGACCTGACGGCGGGCGCGGTCACCGCACAGGCCCGCCGCATCCTGGGCGACGAGACCTACCGCGACGCGGCCCGCAAGGTCGCCACCGAGATCGCCTCCATGCCCGCCCCCACCGAAACCGCCACCCGCCTCCCGCAGTTCACCACCTGACCCCGGCCCGGGCATCTGCACCCGGCCTGCGGGTGTCCGGCCCTGGTCTCCGAGGGGCCCCGGCGTGCGGGTGTCCGGCCCCGGCCTCCGGGGACCCGCTCCCGGCCGCCGGATCCCCGGTCCGGCGTGCCCGGCCTCCGGTCCGGGATGTCCGGCCCGGGTCTCCGGGCGCTCGATCCCCGCGTCCCGGGTGCCTGGCCCGGACCCGGCGCGCCCGGACCGGTCTGCGGGTGTCCGGTTCCCGTCCCCGGGGCGGGACCCGGCCCCCGGCCGGGGCCTGCGGACCAGGCTCCCGGGGACGGAGACAGGGCGCCCGGGGCTCCTGGCCCCGCCTCTGGGGCGCTCACCGCCACCCTCCCGAGGGATGTCCCGTCCGTAGAAGGAGTGATTTCCGCTCCGCCGCAGGACCGACTCCCGCACGCCGGGCGGGGACGGCTTCCCCTCCCGGGAGCCGGCCCCTCCCCGGGGCCCTGGTCCGCCCGGCCGAGCCCGCCTCGGGTGCCTATCCCGCCCAACCCCCGGAGGGATACACACCCCGCCCCCGGGCGCCGCTCAGCACACCGATGGGTGAAAGCCCGCGACCTCACACCCGGCGCCACCCTCCTCAGCACCAACGGCGCCACCATCGGCGTCCAG
>NZ_JBEYFS010000430.1:0-4654 GCF_040634475.1 Streptomyces sp. NPDC007095 | reverse complement strand
AGCGGCGCCGGGCCGCTGCCGCCCGTGCCGAGCGCGGCGGGCGGCATCTGCTCCCGCTGCACCTGCCGCGGCACGGAGGCCGCCATCGCGCCGGCGGACGGCACGGGCGCGGTCGGCCCGGCCTGTGGTCCGGCGGCCGGACGCGGGCCGCCGGGCTTGGGCTGCCGGGTCGGCTGGGGCTGCGTCTGCGATACGTCCCCGGGGGCGCCCTGCGCCGCGCCCAACAGCGCCTGCGGTACGACGAGTACGGCCTGGACTCCGCCGTAGATGTTGGTCTGGAGCCGTACGTGGATACCGTGCCGCCGGGCGAGCTGGGACACCACGAACAGACCGATCCGGCCGTCCTGGAGGAGGCTGGCGACATTCACCTGATCGGGGTCGGTGAGCAGCGCGTTCATCTTGTCCTGTTCACCCACGGGCATGCCCAGGCCCCGGTCCTCGACCTCGACCGCGAGGCCGGAGGTGACCAGGTTGGCACGCAGCAGCACCTGGGTGTGCGGGGCGGAGAACACCGTGGCGTTCTCGACGAGTTCGGCCAGCAGGTGGATGACGTCGGCGACGGCGTGCCCGCGCAGGGTGCCATCGATCGGGGGTACCAGCTTGACCCGCGAGTACTGCTCGACCTCGGCGATCGCGGACCGCAGCACCTCGGTCATGGAGACGGGGTTGCTCCACTGGCGGCGTGAGACGGCGCCGCCGAGCACGGCGAGGTTCTCGGCATGCCGGCGGATGCGGGTGGCGAGGTGGTCGACGTGGAAGAGGCCCTTGAGCAGGTCCGGGTCCTCGATCTCGTTCTCCAGCTCGTCGAGGATCGAGATCTCGCGGTGCACGAGGGACTGAAGCCGCCGCGCGAGATTGACGAAGACCTCGACCTTCTGCTCGCTGCCCGCCTGGCTGGAGAGTTGGGCTGCCTGCACGACGGCGGTGACGGCGCCGTCGTGCGCGCGGGAGAGGTCGGCGGCGAGCAGCTCGAACTCGTCGGCGTCCGGCTTGGGCCGGTGGCGCGGCTTGGGCGCGGGAGGGCTCTCGCCCCGGCGCAGGCCCTCGACGACGACGCGCAGGTCGGCCTCGGTACGGGCGCTGCCGCGGCGCAGGGCGCCGATGCGTTCCCGTACGGACGTGGCGGCCCGGTCGGCGCCCACGGCGGCGATCAGGATGCCCGCGAGGGCCACGGACCCGGCGCCGGCGAGCACCGCCCACAGGACTACGCCGGGGCGTGTGCCGGTGGAGCGGACCGTGAACAGCACGGCCGCACAGCCGCTGAGCGCCACCGCGATCGGCGGCAGGACCGCCAGGCGCAGCAACTGGGGCCGTAGGCGGGTCTCGGGCTGTGGGGGAACCGTGCGGGCGAGCGGCCGCCCGTGCCGCCCGCCCTCACGGCGGTCTGCGCGTGCGGCCGGTGCGCGGAGGTGAGACATCTGCGTCCTCGTACTGGTGCGTCGGGTGCCACGGGGGCTCCCGCGGGTCTGCGCGACTCGGGCGTGCGCCATCGCGATGCCGGTCGAGAGAGCCGAAAAAATCGGCCCCGCGTCGCCCGACGGCAACTGACAGTAGTCGCCAAGCCATCATGTGCGGTGGGCAGTTGACAAACTCCCCCGGAAGGCGTCCCGCTCTGGTATGAGGCCTCGTACGACAGACCGATATCCCTCTCGGACGCACGTTCCCTTGCACCACCGATCCGATCAGAGCTGGTCGGAACCGGTCGCGAACAAACAGCGAGGGCCGGGGAGCAACTCGCTCCCCGGCCCTCGCCGTCGATCGGACATTCAGGAAATTCAGCTCACGGACACCGTCTCCGGCTCTCCGGTGCCCTCGGAAGCTTCGCCCACGGCATCACCCGGAGTGTTGGAAACGGAGACATCCGCTCCGGACTTCTCGACTGCGGGCCAGCCACCCTTGGGCGGCACGGCCACACCGCGCCACCAGGGCTCGGACGGGACGGTCTCGGCAGCGGGCTCGAAGGGCTGGCCGGGGCGGGGCAGCGCGACGCGGGCGCCCACCGCGTGCGCGGCGGCCATCGTGCCCTCGCCGGGCTCCACCCACGGGTGGGTCGCCAGGTTGAACGTGGCCCAGTGGATGGGCAGCATCACGCCGGTGGGGCGCCCGCCCTGGAGGTCCAGGTGGGTGCGCATGCCCTCCTCGGGCGTCATGTGGATGTCGGGCCAGAACTCGCTGTACGCCCCGATCTGGATCATCGTGATGTCGAACGGGCCGTGCTCGGCGCCGATGTCCTTGAAGCCTTCGAAGTAGCCGGTGTCCCCGCTGTGGTAGATCCGGTGCTCGTCACCCGTCACCACCCAGGAGGCCCAGAGCGTGTGCTGGGTGTTGCGCAGGCCCCGGCCGCAGAAGTGCCGGGCGGGTGTCGCGGTCAGGGAGATGCCGCCGACCTTGGTGCTCTCGTTCCAGTCCAGCTCGCGCAGCCGGTCGGGCGAGACGCCCCAGTGCTCCAGGTGGGCGCCGACGCCGAGCGGCACCGCGAAGACCGTGTCCGTGTCGGCCAGGGCCTTGATGGTGGGCAGGTCGAGGTGGTCGTAATGGTCGTGCGAGATGACGACGACGTCGACCGGGCCGAGCGCGGCCAGCGGCAGGGGCACCGGGTGCAGCCGCTTGGGCCCGACGAAGTCGAAGGGGGAACAGCGCTCGCCCCATACCGGGTCGAACAGCACCCGGTGCCCGTCTATCTCGGCCAGCACACTGGAGTGCCCCATCCAGGTGATCCGCAACCCGCTCGCCGCGGGCTTGGCGAGGTCGGCGAGCGTGGTGGGGTACACCGGCACCGTGCCCGCGGGGGCACGGTGGGCGCGCTCCTCCTTGCGGAAGAAGACCTTCGCGAACTCGAGCATGGAGCCGTCGGGGCGGGTCCGGGCACTCACCGGGTTCTGGAAGACACCGTCCGCGAAATTCGGCGATCTGCGGATGCGCTCCATGCGCTCACCGCCGGGGTCCGCGCCGAAGGCGGCGGGCTGCAACGCGCGGAGCCCGGAGCTCAACGTACGGAAACCGGTCACGGTACCTCCAAGTGGAGTCGGTCAGGCTTTCCATTATGGTCGGCCCCTCTGACAGCGCCGGGTCGACGGTGTCACAGCGCGATGTCCCCGGTACACACCGCGAGGTCCGGGCCCCGGTGTGACACGCCCGGGGTGACACGCCCGGGGTGACACGCCTGGGACCCGATGTCACATCCGTGGGTGCCGGTCCGTCGTCTCGGTGAGGGCGCCGAAACGCGGCACCCGACCCGTACACGGAGGTGGCCCCCATGGCTCGCGTTTCCCTAACCCCGCGGCGCACGATCTTCTTCCGCGTCATGGAGTGGTACTCGAAGCGGACCTACGGAAAGGTCCTCGACCCCGGCCGGGCACTCGCCCACAATCCACGTGTCCTGCGGTCCGATCTGGCCTTCGAGCGCTCGGTCGCGAAGTGGAACGCGCTGGACCCGGACCTCAAGGCGCTCGCGGAGATGGCGGTGTCCGCGTCGATCGGGTGCTCCTGGTGCATGGACTTCGGCTACTGGGTCAGCCGCGAGCGCGGGATGGCCCGCGAGAAGCTGCTGGACGTGCCGTGCTGGCGCGAGAGCGAGGCGTACACGCCGCTGGAGCGGGACGTCCTGGAGTACGCCGAGGCCGTGACGGCCACCCCGCCCGCCGTGCGGGACGAGTTGGCCGACCGGCTGCGCGACCGCCTGGGCGAGCCCGCCTTCGTCGAACTGACGGCCATGGTGGCGGTGGAGAACCTGCGCTCGCGCATCAACTCGGCGCTGGGGCTGACCAGTCAGGGCTTCAAGGACTCGTGCGACCTGCCGGCCGCCGCACACCAGGCGCCTTCGGAGAAGTAGCGGACACCCGCGAGGCCCCCGGGGGGCCGGCCTGGGGCGTGTTGTGAAAGTAGGCGTTGGGCCTGTCGAGCCATGAAATTAATGGTCGCCCAGGGACGTTGATCACTTCATGACTCGACGACCAGCGCCTCGCCCACTGTCCGACGAAGCCCTCTCCAGCTTGCTTGGCCAGCAGCAGTTCGGCACGCTCGCCACCATGAAGCACAGCGGCCACCCCCACCTGACAACCATGGTGTACAGCTGGGACCCCGAAGCCCGCATTGTGCGGTTATCGACCACGGCCGACCGGGTCAAAGTCCAGCACCTGCAACGCAATCCACGTGCGGCGCTGCATGTGCCGGGCGGCGACGTGTGGTCGTTTGCCGTCGCCGAAGGCGAGGCCGTGGTCTCTGAGAGCACGACGGTTCCTGGGGACGCGGTCGGTCGGGAGCTGCTCGAGATGATCCCGGAGGCCGGGAGGCCCGACGACGAAGCTGCGTTCCTGGAGGAGTTGGTTGCCGAGCGCCGGGTGGTTATCCGGCTGAAGGTGGACCGACTGTACGGCACGGTGCTCAACCTCGACGGCTAGGAAATATCGGTTCCGCGCTGGTCACAGCCATTCGTTGAGGACTGCGACCAGCACGGTCGCCTCGTAGCGGACAGCGAGTTTGCCGTGCCTCGTTGCCACAGCCCGGTGCCGCTTGAGGCGGTCGATCCCGCACTCGACGGCATGGCGCTCTCTTTCAGACCCTAGGCCCTGTCGTCAAATTCCCGTCTGCCCCGCGACGCCATGCACGCACTCTCACCGCACCAGGCACAGACCCGAGTACGTCCAGTACGAGG
>NZ_JBEYFS010000429.1:0-4668 GCF_040634475.1 Streptomyces sp. NPDC007095 | reverse complement strand
CCGCCCCCGCGGGCCCCGCCCCACCGGGGCGCTGCGGCCCCGGGGGGCGGCCCGCCCCCCCCCCCCCGCCGGGGCGGGGAGGGGCCCGGAGCCGGCGGTCGGGTCGGTGGCCGGCCAGTCGGCGGTCCGGTCGCGGTCGGTGGCAGTGGCTCGGTCGAGGGCCGGCCCCGGTCCGGGTACCGTCGGGCCGATCCCGTACCGTCCGCCGAGCTCCGCGAGCTCCGCGGCGGTGCGCACCCGTTCCAGCGCCGCACGGTACCGGGGGTCGGCATCGTCGGCGTACGGGGACCGGTGCTCGTACAGCGCCGAGAGAGCCCACGCCCGGGCGACCCATTCCAGACCGCCCCGGTCCTCGCTGTCGCCCCGCAACCCGCCGAGACAGGACAACAGCGGCTCGCCGAGCGCGAGGACGCCGGTGTGGTCGGCGTACCGCAGGCTCACACCGGCGGACTCGCGCAGCACGCCCGGCGTTCCGCTGTCGCCCGGCGGCAGGCGCCGCAACGCCGCGAGATAGGCGCGGACCGCCCAGGGCGAGTTGGCCCGTCCTTTGCGCGCCGCGGCCAGCAGCAGCGGCACCGCGACCACGTCGTCGAGCTTCGGGCCCGCCGCTGCCACGTGGTCGACCAGCCGCGCGTGACCGGCGCCCGCGGCGTCCGCGCCCAGCCGATCGGCCACCGATGTGGCGATCCAGGCGTGCGGCGACCGCACGTCGGGTTCGGTGGCCGGCGTCCGCGGGTCACCGTGGGAGGGCAGCGACCGCAGCGTCGCCGCGAGCGCCGGAACGGCGAACGCAATCCGGCCGTCCCGGTCGACGGTCAGCACCCGGTCCCTGACCAGCCGGTCCACCGTACGGCTGACGACCTCGAGGTGCGTGATCCGCGGCTTCAGAGAATACAAATCCTCAAGCCTCAGTTCGCCACCGTCGACCAGACGGGCGAGCGCGGCCGCCGTCCTGACCGTGTCGGTATCCGGTGCCGCGCCCGGCCGGCCGAGCCGGCCCAGCTCCAAGGCGTCCGTGGTGAGCCGCACGTGTCCCGCCGGCCCGGCCAGACACACCTGGCCGCCGAGTTCGAGCAGGCTGCCGCGCTCCTCCAGTGCGGCGAGTACGGACAGCACGGCCGCCGGGTTCCCGGCCAGCGGACCCAGCGAACGCAGCACCGCGGCCACCAGGGTCGGTTCGACCGGGCGGCGGAGCCGCCGCACGATGAGCGCGCCGACGTCGTCCGCCGACAACGGCTGCAGTTCGAGCACCCGGTCGGCCGCCGCGAGCAGCCGCGTACCGTCAGCCCGCCCCGGGCCCATGGGCCGGCCGGCCATCACGACCGGCACCTCCGCCGGGCGGAAAGCACGCAGGAGCAGCCCCAGGGCGGAGGCCGTCCGGGCCGGCATCCGCTGGGCGTCGTCAAGGATCAGGGCGAAGGGCACGTAATGGGCCGCGTCCGCCAGCACCTCGCCCAAGGTGGACAGCAGGGCCACCTCGCCGCCACGGCCGGCGATCCGCAACCGCACCCGGCGTACCGCGGTGATGCGCGCCGGGAGCCGGCCGTCGTGGATCCGGGCGAGTACGCCGCAGACGGCATCGGCGAGGGCCTCCGCGCCGTCCGGGCCCTCGGCATCCGCCCAGTCGAGCCGCAAGACCTTGGCACCCTGATGGACCGCCACCCGGCAGGCCTGCTCGACCACGGCAGTCTTGCCGGTGCCCGCCTCGCCCGTGACGAGCAGGGAACGCGCCCCGGCACCGATCGACCGAAGGACCTCGGCCACCGCCTCGACGTCGTCGTCCCTGCCCACGAGAGGTGCACTATGCTCCTGCACGGCGAATCCTCTTCTCCCTACATCTGGGACAACGGAGTTGGCATAAGCGCCCCCCCCGCCGCCAGGCCAACCCCGGTGGCGGAGACGGCACATCATGGCAGGCACCGGGCCGGGGTCCATCGACCAGGTCCGTCGGAGGCGACCGGGTGCGCCCGCCCCCACAGGTACGCGTTGTCGAAGGTTGCGGTGGACAGTGGCTGGTCCGATAGACACCGAATGGGTTCGGGGCGGCACTGCCGCCCGACTCCGCGGCACCCGCGAGTGCCTGCTCGGCCGGGAGCGCGAACTGGCCGAGATCGATGGCTGCCTCCACGATCCGGCCGGGCCGCGCCTGGTGCTCATCCGGGGTGAAATGGGCGTCGGGCGGAGCGCGTTCGCCCATGCCACCGCCCAGCGGTTGGGCGAGAAAGGGATCGCGGTCCTGCCGGTGGCCTGCGTGCCCGGTGACAGCGAACACCCTCTGCTGCTGGCGCTGCGCATCGTGATGGCGCTGGAGGAACACCGGTCTGCTACGGCGAGGCCCCGGCCGGGCGGTCAGTCGGCCGCCGAGGCGCTGGTCGCCGTCGAACAGGGCGACCGGACAGCAATGGCCGAAGCGTTGACCGCCGCGCTCAAGCAGCCCGTGCTCGTGGTCGTGTTGGTCGACGACGCCCACAACGCCGACGCCGAATCCCTCGCCCTGCTCGACGGGGTCGACTTCGAGGGCGTCGCGCCCGACGTCCGGCTGCTGGTCACGGCCCTCCTGCCCGCCACTGCGGGCAGCACATCACGGTCCTCGCCCCCCGGCCGCGCCCTGGAAGAGCTGGCCGTCGGCCGGGCGGCGCACACCATCGTTCTGCCGCGCCTTGGGCTGGAGGAGGTCACCGCCGTGCTGGCGCGGCGGTTGGAGGCGGCGCCCGACGCCGATCTGGTGAAGTGGGTCCACCACCTCAGCCGTGGGCTCCCCGGGGCGTTCGACGCCCTGCTCGTCGCGTGGGCACGGCGGGGCACGATACGAACGGTCGACGGGCTCGCCTTCCTGAATGTCGGGACACCGGTGCCGGTGCTGCCGGACGGCGACCGGTACGTCGCCGCGCTGTACGCGCTGGGCGAGTCCTGCTGGACGGTGGCCGGGGCGCTGAGCATCCTGTGGCCGCTCGGCCGGCCGGCCGCGGCGCTGGCCGCGGCGTCGACCGGGCTGTCCTCCGACGCCGTCGACGACGGCATCCGCCGCCTGGTCGACGAGGGCATCATGGACGAACTGCCCGACCCGGCCGGCGCAGCGCCACGGGGCTGGATGTTCCGCGTACCGCTGGTGGCACACGCCGTCCAGAAGCGGCTCGGGCCACTGGAGCGCAGCCGCCTGTCCGCCGCCGCGGTGGAAGCGCTGTGGGCGGGCCGGGAAGCGGCGGACGCCGGGGCTTCCCACGGCCATCCGGTGACAGCGATCCTCGACGAGGCGGACGCGGAGACCTATCTTCCCGACCGGATCGCCGACGCGGGCGTCCGGATCGACCGCGGACGCGCGGTGGCGGAACTGACGGCCGCCGCGTTACCGCTGTATCCCGACCTGGAGCGCCGGGGTTCGCTGCGGTGGCTCCTGGGAGCCGTCCGCCTCATCGAGCAGCCGACCGCCCGCGACCTGGCGGTGCTGCGGTACGGCCAAGCCGCCTTCGGCTGCGGTGACTACCCGGCGGCCCGGTGCGCGGCCGAGTCGATCGTGCGCGCCCCGGCCGAAGGCCTCGACCGGTTGACGCTCAACAACGTCGCCACCCTGCTGGTGGCGGCGGTCAGCGCCCAGGAGGACTGGCCGGTGCTCTCCCGGATGGGCACGGCGCGCTGGTGGAACGGACTGCCGCTGCCCGCCCTGGCCGTCCTGGTCGGCCGGGTCCAGGCCCTGTTGCAGATGGAGAGGTGGCATGCGGCACTGACTCTGCTCTCGCGGACCGAGCCGATGTGGCAGACCGACCCGGACAGCCGCCTGATGCTGGAGTGGTTCCGCAGGCTCACGGAGTTCGCACTGGGCCGACCGGAGCAGTTCCTGCGCGCACTGACGATGCCGGAGGCACCGGAACTGCCTCGCAACAAGGTGTTCGCGATCGCCGTCGGCGTATTCGATTCCCTGCTCGGGGTCGGTGACCTGCACGAGGGAACGGCCCTGCTGTCCGCCCGGGAACTGACGCCCGAGATGCTGCCCCCGTCCAGCCTGTTTCTGTTGCGCCACCTTCAGGGGCGGTGGGACGACGCGCTGCCGCTGGCACGTCGGATACTGGTGAACGGCGGGACACTGAACGGGGTCCCCGGGCACCATCTGCTCCCCGCGCGGACGGCAGCCATCCTCCTCTCGCGCGGCCACACCACCAGCGCCGGCCGTCTGATCAGCAGCGTACGCGGGCGGCCGAACGGGGCGCTGGAGCACGTGCTGGACCACGCCGACGCCGAGGTACTGCGGACCCTCGGCGATCTCACCGGCGCCGAGGAGACACTGCGGCGCGGCCTGAGCGCAGCGGACGAGCGCGGATCCGTCTACGGCACCGACGAACTGTGGGCGTCCCTCGCCGAGGTGCACGCGGACGCGGGACACACCGGTCAGGCAGTGGCCTGCCTGCAGCGCCTCGAGGGGCTCGCCGAGCAGACGGGCAACGGCCGGACGCGGCTGCTGTACCTGCTGACGTCCGTCCGCGTCCTGCGGCCGGACCCGGCGGACGCCCGCGACCGCCTGCTCGAAGCGGTCGGCCTGGCGCGCTCTCGCAGCCAGCCCTTCGAGACGGCGGTCACCCTTGTCGCCGCCGCGCGCGCCAACGCGGCCCCGGCGACGCTGCTGCACGAGGCGTACGAACTGTTCGGCGAGACCGGGGCCGCGCTGTGGCGTTT
>NZ_JBEYFS010000428.1:2198-4721 GCF_040634475.1 Streptomyces sp. NPDC007095 | reverse complement strand
GAGGAGTCCGGACCGCAGCAGGCACCGGCCTCGTCCTCGCAGGGCGGGGAGGGGGGAGGCGGCTCCCAGGGGCAGGGGCAGGGGCAGGGGCAGGGGCAGGGCAGCTCCGGGTTCGCGACCGAGAGCAACGGTCCGCCGGTCGCCGGTCCGGATGAGCACGTAACCTACGGCCTTGCGACAGCCCAGCGACCGGCTGGCCGGTCCGGTACCGACGGGCTGTCCGGAGGCGGTGGGCGGCAGGGTTCGGGAAGTGGCACGGAGGGGAGGCCGCCCGTCCTACGGGGATTCGAGGCGCCTGACGCCTCTGAGTCGTCCGGGGTATCGCATACGGAGCAGCTTGGTCCGCGGCCTGCTGATCTCCGGGGTGAGGTCGAGACCCCGACGTCCGGTGTCGAGGAGGCGCCGGCACGGCTCGAGGGCCTGGAGCAGCTGTTGCCGCAGCGGCAACAGGATATTCACGGCTGGCTCGACAATGTCGAGACGGGTGCGCCGCCTGAGTCGACACCAGTCGGCGAGCCCGGCCTGACGCACTCGGCGGACTCGCTGGGGCCGATTCACGGGGTTTCCGAAAGCCATGACGTCCCGAGCGCACATGACGTCCGGCCGACCGGGCGATCCGAGGAGATCGTCCAGGGCTCGCAGATCCGGGATGAGGCTCTTCCCTCCGTCACGCCGGAGGGGCTGGCCGGGCCGCCGCTGGACCGGACCGGCTCCGAGGAATCGTCCTCGATCACTCCGATTCCGGCCGCGCAGTCGGCGGGGACGGGGCCGGCGGGCCATGCCCCCCAAGGGGGTGTGCGTGGCGGCGAGCCGGGCGCCGAAGGGCAGCCGCAGACGGCTCCACGGGGGACCGGAGAGACCTCTGCGGGTGTACCGGCCGGGCAGAGGCCGTCGGTGGTAGCCGGGGGCGGGGCCGTCCAACGGCCGGGAACGGTACGCGAAGCCGGAGAGGTGCTGCCCCCGAGGCCGGCCACCGAGAACGCCGTTCCCAGGGTGGGGGCCGGCCGGTCGGCCGCGGACGCTGCCCCTCCGACGAGCCGCGACGGCGGGCGGTCCGACGGTGCCGGGCAGAACGCCACGGCCCATCCGTCGGTTGCCGGGCCCGCCGCGGAGCGCCCGACGGCGGGAGCGGGGCGTTCGGCGGCGGGAGACGGAACACCCCCGCCGCCCCGACCGCCCGGTCCGCGGCCGGAGGTGCGTCCGTCGGAGCCCGCGCACGAGCACCGCACCGGTTCCGCGGAGCCGGAGACCGGTTTCGCGGAGACGGCCTCCCAGCGTGGGCCGCTGTCTCCCCATGAGGACGCGCTTGCCGAGGCGGCGCGCTTCCAGGAGTGGAGTGGTGCCAAGGACGAGATTGTCCGCACCACCGAGGACAGGTTCACAAGCGAGGAACAGAAGGCCCAGCAGCAGGAGCGGGCCAACGAGGCCCTGGACGCGGCTCAAGAGGCGTATCAGCAGGAGAACATCCACGGGGTGCCCGAGCCTCGGGCGGGCAACGATCCGGAGACGGTGGCCAGGCGGCTCGGTCTCCCGGAGGAGTTGGTCGAGCCGGTGGCCAGGGCCTACCGGATGGCCGAGGTTGAGCACCAGTTGCGGTCGGGCGGGACGGACCGTCCGGAAGGCATGCCCGCGCTGTTGCGCGAGGAGCTGGCGGACGAGTCCGGTGCGCCGGTGGAGGCGCAGGCGCAGCCGTACGAGTCGAACCGCCCGGCGGACGTTGAGGGGACACAGTATCGGCGGGCGCTGATCAAGCACCTGTCGGCAGAGTTCTACGACTTCCGGGACCGGGAGCACCTGCCGGCGGCTGAGACGGTGGCCGACGGGTTGCTGCGGCAGCAGGCGCGGGGGGCACACGAGGGTCCGTCCTGGCGGCAGAGGGTCGAGAACCGTTTCAATGGGCGGTGGCAGGCTGATCTGGAGGAGCTGCAAGGCGGCCGGATCTCCAGGGAGCTGTTCGACGAGAGGTTCGGAGCCCTCAGCAGGGCGCTGCCGGACGAATTCGAGATCGCCGCGGCGGCCGACAGTGCGCGGATTACGGCCGAGCGGTTCTTCGATACGGCGAGGGACCGCGCGGACTTCCCGCCGTACGACCTTCCGGTGGCCGAGCAGGAGCGGGTCCGGGCGGAGTTCGGTGAAGAGGCCGCGGCCGAGGTGTACAAGGCGGCCGAAGGCTCGCGGCCGGAAGACGGGCGGATGGATCTGGCCACCTGGGACGAGGTGCGCCAGAAGGTCAATGCGCTGATTAGGGAGTGGAATCAGGGACTGCCTACCCGGGGTGAAGAGGCCGCGGCCGAGGTGTACAAGGCGGCCGAAGGCTCGCGGCCGGAAGACGGGCGGATGGATTGGGCCACCTGGGACGAGGTGCACCGGAAGGCCATTGCGCTGATTAGGGAGTGGAATCAGGGGCTGCCTGCCCGGTTGGAGCTTGAGGCCGCGGCCGAGGTGTACAAGGCGGCCGAAGGCTCGCGGCCGGAAGACGGGCGGATGGATTGGGCCACCTGGGACGAGGTGCACCGGAAGGCC
>NZ_JBEYFS010000428.1:0-2099 GCF_040634475.1 Streptomyces sp. NPDC007095 | reverse complement strand
CAATGCGCAGATCGAGGAGCTGAACCAGGGGCTGCCTACCCGGTTGGAGCTTGAAGCCGCCGCGGATGACCTCTTCAACCGGGCCGGTGCTCTGTCGGGCGTGGACGCGAAGTACCTGGGTGAAACGCGGGCCGAGTTCTCCAAGGACTTCGCGGAGACCACCCGGAACCTGCCCGACTCGGACGGCCCCGAGACGCGCAGGCTCCCGCATGACGAGTGGACGCACAACCGCCACAAGCTCGAACCGGCGGTGGACCAGCTGTTCGACCGCTGGCGTGCGCGGTTCGATGCCAAGGTCGTCGAAGAGGGTCTGCGGTCGGAGACCGAGCAGATGCTCAAGTCCGACAAGTTTTTCTGGCGCGGGGTCTCGCGGTACGACGATCGGCTGTTCGACGCCGTGGACGACGCCGCGGTGCTGTCCGGGTACCACGAGGATCTGCTGAAGGCGGCGGGGTCCGAGGACGCGCCTTCGCCCGGGGAGCGGTCGGCCAAGGACTGGGCCGACTATGGCGAGCGGCTGACTGGCGCGCATAAGCAGATGAACGGCCAGCTGCGGGCCCGGTTCGAGTACCAGATAGGTCTGGAGCAGCAGCTGCGGGCGGCGGAGGCCCGGTTCCGGGAACTGGACGTGAGTGGTGCGGCCGCGGACCGTGTCTTCGACGACTTCCGTGCAGAGGTCACCCGTGGTTACCGGGAGAAGGTCGGCTGGCCGGACCGGTATGCGTGGGGCGAGGGCCAGCTCGCCCAGCGTGAACAGAGCTTCCGCGACGAGGACTTCGAGCCTGCCGCCCGTTCGCTGCCGGATCGCCTGCAGTTCGAGCGGGGGGCGGAGCAGGCGTTGCAGGAGGGGGCTGTCCGGCTCCATGACGTGACGTCCATCCTCAGCGAGACCGGTCACGTCACCAGGAAGTACGCGGTGAGTGATGAGACGTTCGATGAGCTGACGCAGGGCGCCCGTACTGGATTCGCGACGCGATATCACGAGATCTACCGCCCGCAGCAGCAGCGGGACATGGCGGCCTGGCTGGAGGCGGAGAAGAACGGGGACGACGCCTTCGCCAGCGCGCTGGCCCGCAGGACGGCGGAGTTCGAGTACGAGTCGCCGCAGGCGGTGCAGGAACGGCAGGATGCCGCCGCTGCGCAGGCCGCCTGGCGAGAGGGGCTGCAGCGGAGCTTTCGCGACTTCGCCGGCAAGGGGTGGGTGCTGGAGGACCTCCAGAAGTCCGTCGGGCTGGACGCGAAGGGGCTGAGGTCGCCTCACGCACGCACGGGTTATGAGCAGGGCCTGGAAACGTTGCGAAAAGAGTTCTCGGAGAGCTGGGACACGGCGCGGCAGCAGAGCCCCGATGACGTCGGCACCGTCCGTGAGGAACTGGTTCAGGAGACGCGAGAGCGCTGGGAGGCCCTGGCGGAGGAAGCCAGGGCGACCGAGGAAGCGTACCGGCAGCGGCGCGAGAACCCGACCTGGACGCTGCGTTACCCCGATCCGCACATCAGCCGTGACGAGTTCCCTGTGTCCTTTGCGGAGGAGGACGCGCCAGGGCCACAGCAGACCATGGAGCAGCTGCTGGAGGAGGAGGCGCTGGGCTACCCCGGGGCCGAGCGGCTTACGACCCACGCGCCCGGAGAACCCGCCGTGGGTACCCGCGCCGAGGCGGCGCGCGTCGAGCGGGCGGCGCACTCGGACGCAGTCGAGCAGACCGCTCGGCAGCGCCCCGATCGTGAGTTCTCGGGGACCGGCGAGGGCGGTCGCGTCGCTGATCCGGCAGTGCGTCCCCGCCCGGCCGCCGCCTACAACGGCCATGGTGCGGGCGAGCGGTCGGGGGCGACCGCGACGCCGTGGCGGCCCGCGGCAGGCGAGTCCGGGACGTCCACGGCCGAGTTCCGTTCACCGGGGGATGAGCCGGGCACGCCCGTCGGTGAGTCCGGTCCGTCCGGCGCCGGGTCCGGCCCGTCCGCTGCCGGGTCCGGCCCGTCCGCTGCCGCGCCGACGGGGGAGGCCGAGACGGCCGGCGCCAACTCCTGTTCCGGCATCGCCCAGGACACCTGGTCCTTCAGCCACATCTTCGAGCCGTTCACGCGCGGCGTCGGTATCGGCA
>NZ_JBEYFS010000427.1:0-4721 GCF_040634475.1 Streptomyces sp. NPDC007095 | reverse complement strand
TTCTTCGGTGTGCTCGGTGGGGTGGCGCTGCACAATCTGTATGGGCCGACGGAGGCGTCGGTGGATGTGACGGCGTGGGCGTGCGGGCCTGGGGATGCGGGCGTGAGTGTGCCGATCGGGCGTCCGGTGTGGAACACGCGGGTGTATGTGCTGGATGCTGCGCTCCGGCCGGTGCCTGTGGGGGTTGAGGGTGAGTTGTATCTCGCGGGTGTGCAGTTGGCGCGGGGTTACCTGGGGCGTGCGGGGTTGACGGCTGAGCGGTTCGTGGCTGATCCGTTCGGTGTTGCCGGGGAGCGGATGTACCGGACCGGTGATGTGGTGCGGTGGAATGCCGATGGTGCGTTGGAGTATGTGGGTCGTACGGATGACCAGGTGAAGTTGCGTGGTTTCCGTATTGAGCTGGGTGAGATCGAGGCCCGGCTCGCCGTGCACCCGTCCGTTGCCCGGGCGGCTGTGGTCGTCCGTGAGGACATCCCAGGCGACCGACGACTCGTGGGCTACGTGGTTCCGGCCGGGGAAGCCCTCGACCTGGTGGATGTTCGCGCCCGGCTGGCGGCGGCTCTTCCCGATTACATGGTCCCCAGCGCCCTTGTCCCGCTCGATGTGCTGCCGGTGACCGTCAACGGCAAGCTCGACCGGCGTGCTCTGCCTGCGCCCGATTTCGGCCCGACCGCTGCTTACCGCGCGCCCTCGACGCCGGCGGAGGAGGTGCTGTGCGAGGTGTTCGCGCAGGTGCTCGGTGTGGAACGGGTCGGTCTGGACGACGACTTCTTCGAGCTGGGCGGTCATTCGCTGCTGGCGGTGTCGCTGGTGGAGAAGCTGCGGGAGCGCGGCGTCCGGGTGAACGTCCGGGCGCTGTTCACCGCGCCGACGGTGGCCGGTCTCGCCGCCGCGGCCGGCACCAGGGACGACGTGCCGGTGCCGCCGAACATGGTTCCGGCGGACGCGACACGGATCACGCCGGAGATGCTGCCGCTCGTGTCGCTGACGCAGGCCGAGATCGACCGGATCGTCGCCGCCGTGCCGGGTGGCGCCGCGAACGTGGCGGACGTGTATCCGCTCGCCCCGCTCCAGGAGGGGCTGCTCTTCCACCACCTCCTCGCCGACGGCGGCGAGGACGCCTACGTCCTGCCGACCGTCCTGGCGTTCGACTCGCGTGACCGGCTCGACGCCTTCACCGCCGCGCTCCAGGCTGTTGTCGACCGCCACGATGTCCTGCGAACGTCGATCGTATGGGAGGGCCGGTTGCGCGAGCCGGTCCAGGTCGTGTGGCGGCACGCCGCCTTGTCGGTCGAGGAGATGACGCTGGATCCGGAGGCCACGGATCCGGTGCGTGCCCTGCTGTCCGAGGCGGGTCTGTCGATGGATCTGGGCCGGGCACCGCTCATCGGGCTGCACGCGGCGAGTGTCCCTGACGGTCGTTGGCTGCTGCTGATCCGAGTTCACCACGTGATCCAGGACCATACCGCGCTGGAAGTGACGCGCGACGAAGTGGCGGCGATCCTGGCCGGTCGCGGTGCGCAGTTGCCGGAGCCGCCGCCGTTCCGGACCTTCGTGGCCCAGGCACGCGCCGAGCTGGACACCGGGGAACACGAGCGGTTCTTTGGTGAGCTGCTCGGTGACGTGGATGAGCCGACGGCGCCGTACGGGCTGGTGGACGTGCGCGGGGACGGCATGGACACGGTCGAGGCACGGCTGGAGTTCTCCTCCGAGCTGAACGAGCGGCTGCGTGAGGTCGCGCGTCGGCTGGGGGCGAGCCCCGCCACCGTCATGCACGTGGCGTGGGCGCGGGTCCTCGCTGCCGTCAGCGGTCGGGACGACGTCGTCTTCGGCACGGTGCTGTTCGGGCGTATGAACGCCGGCACCGGATCCGATCGGGTCGCCGGACCGTTCATGAACATGCTGCCGGTACGGGTACGGGTCCCTGAGCTGCCCGTGCGGGCCGCGGTCGACGCGATGCGCGAACAGCTCGCGGCCCTGCTGGAGCACGAGCACGCGCCGCTGGCACTGGCGCAGCAGGCCAGCGGCGTTTCGGGCGACCTGCCGTTGTTCACGGCCATGCTCAACTACCGGCACAACACCGGTCGGAGCGTCGGCGGCGGCGCGGACGGCGGGATGGCGGGCACGCGCTTGGTGTTCAACCGGGAGCGCACCAACTACCCGCTCGCGGTCGCCGTCGACGACGACGGCGACGGCCTGTCGGTGGTCGTGGACGCGGTGGAGCCGGTGAACCCGGACGCGGTTGGTGCGATGCTGCGTACCGCCACGGAGAACCTGGTGGCCGCGCTGGAGACGGTGCTGGACGTCGGCGCGGAGCTGCCGCTGAGCGCGGTGGAGGTTCTTGGCGAGGCCGAGCAGCGGCTGTTGCTCGCGGAGTGGAACGACACCGAGCTCGAGGTGGGCCGGGCGCCGCTGCCCGAGTTGTTCGAGGCGCAGGCCGCGCGCACCCCGGACGCCGTCGCCGTGGTGTGTGGAGGCGTCGAGGTGACGTACGCGGAACTGGACGCGAGGGCGAACCAGGTGGCGCGCCTGCTGGTCGGCCGGGGTGTCCGGGCCGAGTCCGTGGTCGCGGTGTGCATGGAACGCGGCATCGGGATGGTCGTGGCGGTGCTGGGCGTGCTGAAGGCCGGAGCCGCGTATCTGCCGATCGACCCGGAGTACCCGGCGGAGCGCATCGCGTATGTCTTGGCCGATGCCCATGTGCGGTGTGTTCTCACCGGTGCGGGGCTGACCGACCGGCTCGGGCTGGGCGGCGAAGCTGTCGGCGTGCCGGTGGTCGCTCTGGACGATCCGGCCAGGGTCGCCGAGGCGGCGGGCCTGGATGACGGAGCGCTGACGGAGCAGGAGCGCGGAGGCCCCGTGCAGCCGGCGCACCCGGCATATGTGATCTACACGTCGGGGTCCACCGGACGTCCCAAGGGTGTGGTGGTCGAGCATCGGTCACTGGTGAACTTCCTGGCCTCCATGCGACGCCGCTTCGCGTTGGGCGCGGACGACCGTGTGCTGGCCGTGACCACGATCGGGTTCGACATCGCCGGCCTGGAGCTGTACCTCCCGCTGCTCGGCGGTGCGCGGGTGGTGCTCGCCACACCGGATGAGGTGCGGGACCCGGGAGCGCTGCGCGCGCTGATCCGGTCCTCGGGCGTGACGACTGTCCAGGCCACGCCGAGCCTGTGGCAGGCCCTGGTGTCGGAGTCCGAGGAATCCGGGGCGGGGGGCGGGAACGTACTGGTCGGAGTACGGGCGCTGGTCGGCGGTGAGGCACTGCCGGGTGAGCTGGCGCGCACGCTGCTGGCCAGGACGGCCTCGGTGACGAACCTGTACGGCCCAACCGAGACCACGATCTGGTCGACCGCCAAGCGGCTGGAGACGGGTTCCGGCAGAGTTTCGTCGATCGGTGGTCCGATCGGGAACACGCAGGTATACGTGTTGGACGGCGCGCTGGCGCCGGTGCCTGCCGGAGTGGGGGGCGAGCTGTACATCGCGGGTGCCGGTTTGGCTCGTGGGTATCTGGGCCGACCGGGCCTGTCGGCGGAGCGGTTCGTAGCGTGCCCGTTCGGTGGGCCGGGGCAGCGGATGTACCGCACCGGGGACGTGGTGCGCTGGTCGCCCAACGGCGACCTGGAGTTCGTGGGGCGCGCCGACGACCAGGTGAAGGTGCGCGGCTTCCGTATCGAACTCGGCGAGATCGAGGCCGTCGTCGCCGCGCATCCCTCGGTCGAGCGGGCTGTGGTCCTCGTACGCGAGGACACTCCAGGCGACAAGCGTCTGGTCGCCTATGTGGTGTCCACCGGCGACGCCGACGCCCTGCCCAGTGCGGTGCGGGAACTCACCGCCGAGTCACTTCCCCAGTACATGGTTCCGGCCGCGGTGGTGGTTCTGGAGGCGCTGCCGCTGACGCCGAACGGGAAGGTGGACCGCAAGGCCCTGCCTGTCCCCGAGTACACGACCAGCCGTTCCGGCCATGGACCGTCCACGCTCCAGGAGGAGATCCTATGCGGCCTCTTCGCGGAGGTCCTCGGGCTGTCGGCGGTCGGGGTCGACGACGACTTCTTCGACCTCGGCGGTCATTCGCTGCTGGCGACCCGATTGATCAGCCGGGCGCGGGCAGCGCTGGGTGTGGAGGTGCCACTGCGGGTGTTGTTCGAGGCGCCGAGTGTGGCTGCGCTGACCAGTCGGTTGGAGGAGGCGGAGCACCGGCGTCCGGCGCTGGTCGCGGGTGTGCGGCCGGAGGTGCTGCCGGTGTCGTTCGCGCAGCAGCGGCTGTGGTTTCTGGGGGAGTTGGAGGGGCGGAGCGCGACGTACAACATCCCGATGGCGGTGCGGTTGTCCGGGTCGGTTGATGCCGTGGCCTTGGAGGCTGCGCTGGGTGATGTGGTGGGGCGGCACGAGGTCCTGCGTACGGTCTTCCCGGTCACGGACGGTCAGCCGCGTCAGCGTGTGCTGGCCGCGGATGAGGTTGGCTGTCGCCTGGCGGTGGCGGACTACAGCGAGGAGGCGGTGGCTGCTTCGGCGGCGCACTCGTTCGACTTGAGCCGTGAGGTACCGCTTCGTGCCTGGCTGTTTTGTCGTGCGGCGGACGAGCATGTGTTGGTCGTGGTGGTGCATCACATTGCTGGTGATGGTTGGTCGTTGGGTCCGCTGGCGCGGGATCTGTCGGTGGCGTATGCGGCGCGGGTGGGCGGGGCTGTTCCGGTGTGGGGGGCGTTGCCGGTGCAGTA
>NZ_JBEYFS010000426.1:0-4812 GCF_040634475.1 Streptomyces sp. NPDC007095 | reverse complement strand
GACGGCGTGCTCGACCCCCGCCCACTGCCCGATCACCTTCTCAAGACGCTCCACCATGGGCCCCTGAGCGAGTTGACCGGAGCGCAAAACCTCAACCCAGGCGGGCGATCCCTCACTCGTGCTGCTGAGCCGTGTCGGTGTGGTCGACCCCGCCTCGCTCGACGACTACCGGGCGCACGGCGGGTACGCCGCGCTGCGGCGGGCCTTCGCACTCGGGCCGGCCGGGGTCATCCGCGAGGTCACCGACGCGGGCCTGGTCGGGCGCGGCGGCGCCGCCTTCCCCACCCGCCGCAAATGGCAGGCCACGGCGTCCCAGCCCGACCAACCGCACTACCTGGTGTGCAACGCCGACGAGTCCGAGCCGGGCACCTTCAAGGACCGGGTCGTCATGGAGGGCGACCCGTACGCCCTCGTCGAGGCGATGACGGTCGCGGCGTACGCCGTCGGCGCGCACAAGGGTTACCTCTATCTGCGCGGCGAGTACCCGCGCGCCCTGCACCGCATGGAGCACGCCATCGGGCAGGCACGCGCGCGTGGCCTGCTCGGCGAGGACGTCCTCGGCCAGGGATACGCCTTCGACATCGAGATCCGGCGGGGCGCGGGCGCGTACATCTGCGGTGAGGAGACCGCCCTGTTCAACTCGATCGAGGGGTACAGAGGAGAGCCGCGTTCCAAACCGCCCTTCCCTGTAGAGAAGGGTTTGTTCGGCAAACCCACTGCCGAGAACAACGTCGAGACCCTGGTGAACGTCCTGCCGATCCTGACGAGGGGGGCCGAGGCGTACGCGGCGATCGGCACCCCTGGCTCCACCGGTCCGAAGCTGTACTGCGTGTCGGGCAGTGTGGACCGGCCCGGGATCTACGAACTGCCGTTCGGGTCGACCCTGGGCGAGCTGCTGGAGCTGGCGGGCGTGCGTGAACGGCTGCGCGCGGTGCTGCTCGGCGGCGCGGCGGGCGGCTTCGTACGGCCCGACGAGCTGGACATCCCACTCACCTTCGAGGGGACCCGGGCGGCGGGCACGACTCTCGGCTCGGGCGTGGTCATGGCCTTCGACGACACGGTCCCGCTCCCCCGCCTCCTGCTGCGCATCGCCGAGTTCTTCCGCGACGAGTCGTGCGGGCAGTGCGTGCCGTGCCGGGTCGGGACCGTACGGCAGGAGGAGGCGCTGCACCGGATCGCCGAGCGGACCGGCGCGGCGGCGGCCGACGACATCGCCCTGCTCAGGGAGGTCGGCCGCGCGATGCGGGACGCCTCGATCTGCGGTCTCGGGCAGACCGCGTGGAACGCCGTGGAGTCCGCGATCGACCGCTTGGGGGCCTACGAATGACCGCGATACCGCTGGGAGTGCCGCGTCGGCTCGTCGAGTTCACCCTCGACGGGCAGGAGGTCAGGGTTCCCGAGGGCTCGACGATCCTCGACGCCTGCCGGGCGGCGGGCAAGGACGTCCCCACCCTCTGCCAGGGCGACACGCTCACCCCCAAGAACGCCTGCCGGGTCTGTGTCGTCGAGCTCGAGGGCGCCCGGACCCTCGTCCCGGCCTGCTCCCGCAAGGCGGAGGCGGGCATGGCCGTGCGGACGGACACCGAGCGCGCCCGCCACAGCCGCAAGATCGTCATCGAGCTGCTCGCCTCCTCGGTCGACTTGTCGACCACCCCGCAGGTAGCCGGGTGGATCAAGGAGTACGAGGCGAAACCGGACCGCTTCGGCCCCGACGCGGCGCGCCTCGACGAGGAACCGAAGATCGACAACGGCCTCTACGTCCGCGACTACGACAAGTGCATCCTCTGCTACAAGTGCGTCGACGCGTGTGGCGACCAGTGGCAGAACACCTTCGCGATCTCGGTCGCGGGGCGCGGTTTCGACGCCCGGATCGCCGTCGAGCACGACGCCCCGCTGACCGACTCGGCGTGCGTGTACTGCGGCAACTGCATCGAGGTGTGCCCGACGGGGGCGCTGTCGTTCAGGTCGGAGTTCGACATGCGGGCGGCGGGTACGTGGGACGAGTCGGCGCAGACCGAGACGACGACGGTGTGCGCGTACTGCGGTGTGGGCTGCAACCTCACCCTGCACGTGCAGGACAATGAGATCGTGAAGGTCACCTCCCCGCACGACAACCCGGTGACCCACGGCAATCTCTGCATCAAGGGCCGCTTCGGCTACCAGCACGTACAGAACCGGGACTGATCAGGACATGGGACGAGTCACGGAACGACGCAAGGTGATCCGCATCCGGGACGGGGCCATCTCCACCCGCCCCGACACGCTCGTCGCCGAGGAACCACTGGAGATCCGCCTCAACGGGAAACCGCTCGCGATCACCATGCGGACCCCGGGCGACGACTTCGCGCTCGCGGCGGGCTTCCTCGTCAGCGAGGGGGTCTTCGGCCGGGCCGACGAAGTGCAGAACATCGTCTACTGCGCGGGCGCCACCGGTGGGGGCCCCTCCCGCTCGAGCGAAGCCGAGAGTGGGGGAGGCTCCAACACGTACAACGTCGTGGACGTCCGGACGGCACCCGGAGTCGTGCTGCCCGACATCACCCTGGAGCGCAACGTCTACACGACCTCGTCCTGCGGCCTGTGCGGCAAGGCGAGCCTGGACGCGGTCCGTACGACGGCTCGCTGGGCCATCGACGACGGCCCCGGCACTCCCCCGGTCCGGCTGGAGCCCGCTCTCCTCGCCGGCCTCCCCGACCGGCTGCGCGAGGCCCAGCGGGTCTTCGACCGGACCGGGGGTCTGCACGCCGCGGCCCTGTTCACGGAGGACGGGGAGATGCTCGACGTACGGGAGGACGTGGGCCGGCACAACGCGGTCGACAAGCTGGTCGGGCGCGCCCTGCAACGCGGCGACCTCCCGCTCTCCCGCACGATCCTGCTGGTGTCGGGCCGGGCCTCCTTCGAGCTGGCGCAGAAGGCGGTCATGGCGGGGATCCCCGTACTGGCGGCGGTCTCTGCACCGTCCTCGCTGGCGGTGGACCTGGCCTCCGAGACCGGGCTGACCCTGGTGGGCTTCCTGCGCGGCCCCTCCATGAACGTGTACGCGGGCGAGCACCGCATCGCCCTGCGGGCCGCGGCCGCCCAGGGCTGACCGGCTCCCCGCGGCACGGCGGCGGGGCCCCGACCGGCGGGGAGCGCCCCCTGCGCCGTAGGGGCCCCGCCTCAGCCCACCGCGACCGGGCTCACGGCTCCTCCGCCCGCTCCGCGCCTCAGCCCGTGCTGAAGTGCACCTGCGCGACGGTCACGACCGTGCCCAGGCGTGGGAAGTCGAGGCGGACCGACGCCTGGTGTTCGGGCGCGGTGAGGGCGGCCATCGCGTCCTCGACGAACACGAGGTCGTAGCCGAGGTCGCCGGCGGCGCGGGCGGTGGACTCGACGCCGAGGTTGGTGGCGATCCCGCCGAACACCAGCGTGGAGATGCCGCGCTCCCGCAGCCGCTCGTCGAGACCGCTGCCCTGGAACCCGCCGATGGTCCGCTTCACAACCTCGAGGTCACCCTCCACCGCGAGCCCGGCGACGAGTCCGCTGCCGGGCGGCTGCTCGGGCAGCCCGGGCCGTTCGCCCCGGACGAGCACGACGAGCGCGCCCGCCTTGCGGAAGGTGGCCGCCAACTCCTCGGCGGCGGCGAGGACTTCGGTGCCCTTGCGGGGTTCCACGGGCAGGCCGACGATGCGCTCCATCAGATCCACGAGCACGAGGGCGGTGCGCGCGGGGTCGAGGACGAGTCGGGGTTCGGTTTCGGGTGCGGTCATGACGGAACGTTAGCCCTCATCAGCCGTCCGTACCGGAAATCCGGATCAACAAGCCCATGAACTGCTCCCGCTCGGCCTCCGAGAGCGGTGAGAGGAGCGCTTCGTTGGCCTCGCGCGCCACCTGCTCGCAGCGCGCGAGGAGGCGTGCGCCCTCCTCGGTGATGGACACCGCGTTCTTGCGACGGTCCCTGGGGTCGGGTTCGCGCAGGACCAGGCCCGCGTCCTGGAGGTCGTTGAGGACACCGACCAGATCCTTGGGGTCGAGCTGGATGCTGCGGCCCAGTTCGGCCTGGGCGACGGGACCGAGATCGGAGACGGCGGAGAGCACCACGTGATGCCACATCTTCAGGCCCTCGGCGGCCAGCGCCTCGGCGACGAGGGCACGGCCGCGGGCGGCGGCGCGGCCGAGGAGCCAGCTGGGGAGGGCACGGATGGCGGACAGGGGGGCGGAGGCGGGCATGGGACCAGACTAGCGAATAACCGTTGGGCTTCCCAATGAATCTCGGATACCGTTGGGGCTCCCAACGAATTGAGGGCTCGCCCCCTCACCCCCTGGAGGTGCGATGCGTCGCGTCCGATACGAGCACACCGGCGGCCCCCTGTTCCTGGAGGACGTCCCCGCACCCGCCGCCGGGCCCGGCGAACTGCTGGTACGCGCCGAGGCGATCGGCGTCACCCTTCCCGTCGTCCGCAAGGTCACCGAGGCCGCGGAGCCGGTCCCGCTCAGCGGCGAGATCGCCGGCGAGGTCGTCGCCGTCGGCGCGGGCGTCACCCGCTTCGCGGCGGGCGACCGCGTCACCGGACTCTGCTTCGGGCACGGGTACGCCGACCACGCCCTGCTGAACGAGACCATGACCTCCCCCGTCCCGGCGGGCGCGAGCGCGGTCGACGCCGTCGCCCTCGTCCGTAGCGGGCTGGTCGCGCTCGGCGCTCTGGAGGCGGCGCACCCCGCACCCGGCGAGGCGGCGCTGATCACCGGCGGCCCGGTCAGACAGAGCAGTCCCGTGGAGGCCCCGCATGCAGGCATGGCAAGTACACCAGCTCGGCGAACCGAGCCAGGTGATGC